>JAUUZX010000401.1 GCA_030592025.1 bacterium
GCGGCGTGTTGCCCCCCGTTTTGTCGGGTGCGCGGGTTTTGGGGTGGGGGGGGGCGGGGCGCCACGTCGGCCCCCGCGCGGCCCACGCGTGGGCCCGGATCATTGCCACAATCCTTGCTTCGGGGGTAGATTGGTCCCAACCCTGACCCGGAGCGCACCATGACCCGCACCCCCCTCCAAGTCCTCCGCACCGTCTACGGCTACGACGCCTTCAAGGATCGCCAGGCCGAGGTCATCGACCACGTCATGGCCGGCGGCGACGCCCTTCTGCTCGCCCCCACCGGCGGTGGCAAGTCCCTGTGCTACCAGATCCCGGCGCTGCTGCGCGACGGCCCGGGCATCGTCATCTCGCCCCTGATTGCCCTGATGCAGGACCAGGTGACGGCCCTGCGCCAACTGGGCGTGCGCGCCGCGTTCCTCAACTCCACCCTCAGCGCCCAGGAGCAACGGGCCGTGGCGACGGATCTGCGCGGCGGCGAGCTCGACCTCCTGTACCTCGCCCCGGAGCGCCTCGTGCGCGAGGACACCCTCGACCTGCTCGCGTCGGCGCACCCCTCGATCATCGCCATCGACGAGGCCCACTGCGTCTCCCAGTGGGGACACGACTTCCGTCCGGAGTACCTGCAGCTGGACATCCTGGCCGACCGTTTCCCCGACGTGCCGCGCCTGGCCTGCACGGCCACGGCCGACGACCGCACCCGCGCCGAGATCGTCGCCAATTTGAAACTCGCCGGGGGCCAAATCTTCGCCACGGGTTTCGACCGCCCCAACATCCGCTACCTCGTCACCGAAAAGGCCGGGGGCTCCGATCAAGTGCTGCGCTTCGTCCGCGACAACCACCCGGACCAGGCGGGCATCGTGTACTGCCTGTCCCGCAAGCGGGTCGAGCAGGTAGCGGCCAAGTTGGCGGCGTCGGGCCTCACCGCCCTGCCCTACCACGCCGGTCTGGACAAGGAGATCCGCGCCCTCCACCAGCGGCGTTTCCTGGCCGAGGATGCCGTCGTCATGGTGGCGACCATCGCCTTCGGTATGGGCATCGACAAACCGGACGTGCGTTTCGTCGTGCACCTGGACATGCCCTCGGGACTGGAGGCCTACTACCAGGAAACCGGCCGCGCCGGTCGTGACGGCCTGCCCGCCACGGCGCTGCTGACCTACGGCCTGCAGGACGTCGTGCTCCGCCGCCGCATGCTCGAGAGCTCCGACGCCGACGACCTCCACCTGCGGGCCGAACGCCGCCGCCTCGAGTCCATGCTCGGCTATTGCGAACTGGTCACGTGCCGGCGCCAGGCCCTGCTGAACCACTTCGGCGATGTGATGCCCGAACCCTGTGGCAACTGCGACGTGTGCCTCTCCCCGCCCGAGACCTTCGACGCCACCGAGGCCGCCCAGAAGCTCCTCTCGTGCGTGGCCCGCACGGGCCAGCGCTTCGGCGCCGCCTACGTCATCGACGTCCTGCTGGGCACGGACCAGGAACGCATCCTCCGCTTCGGCCACGACCGGCTGAGCACCTACGGCATCGGCACCGAACTGGATCGCCAGGGCTGGCGCGCCCTCGTGCGGCAACTCATGGCCCTGGGCATCCTCACCACCGACGCCGAGGGCATCGGGTCCCTGAAGTTGACCGAGGCCGCCCGGGGCGTGCTGACCGGCGGGGCATCGCTGGAATTGCGGAAGAACCCCATGAAAGCGCCCCGCGCGAGGCGACGCTCCAAGCAGGCCGTCCCCGAAGCGTTGCTGGGCGCCGACGGCCAGCTGGCGGATCCCGAGTCGGCTGAGCGCTTCGAACGCCTGCGCGAGGTGCGCCGCATCCTGGCCAAGGAAGCCGGGGTGCCCCCCTACGTCGTTTTTCACGACAAGACCCTGGCGGCCATGGCCGCGCTGCGGCCCCGGGACGAGGAAGCGCTGCTGCAGATCAGCGGGGTGGGCGAGGCGAAGCTGGAGCGATGGGGGCAGGCGTTTTTGGAAGCGTTGAAAGACAAAATCTAGGCCTTCTCCCGCCGGATCACCGCCCCCAGCTGCCCCAGGCGTTCCTCGATCCGTTCGTACCCGCGGTCGATGTGGTAGACCCGGTTCACGATGGTCGTCCCCTCGGCCGCCACGCCGGCCAGCACCAGCGCGGCCGAGGCCCGCAGATCCGTGGCCATGACCTGCGCTCCCTTCAGCTGCTCTACGCCCAACACGGCAGCCCGCGCACCGTCCAGCCGGACGTCCGCCCCCAGGCGTTGCAGCTCGGCCACGTGGGTGAAACGATCGGTGTAGATCGTCTCGGTGATGAAGCTCGTGCCCGACGCCACCGAGCTGGCGGCCATGACCTGGGCCTGCATGTCCGTGGGATAACCGGGCCAGGGGCGGGTGACGACCGTCACCGGGCGCGGGCGGCCGTTCGACACGATGCGCAGGGAAGTCTCCCCCTCGTCCACCGTGCAACCCATGTCCCTCAGCACGGCGGTCACCGGCGTCAGGTGCGAGGGGTCCAGACCGGTCAGGCGCACGTCGCCGCCGGCCATGGCCACGCCGGCCATGAAGGTGCCGGCCTCGATGCGGTCGGCGATCACACGATGGGCCAACGGCGCAATCTCCTTCACGCCCTCGATCCGCAAGCTGCCTGTGCCCACCCCCTCGATGCGGGCCCCCGCCTTGATCAGGGCCTCCACCAACTGGGTGACCTCGGGTTCGGTGGCGCAGTTCTCCAGCTCGGTCACTCCGTCGGCCAGGACCGCGGCCATGAGTACGTTGGCGGTGCCCCCGACCGAGGACGGCTCGAAGCGGAAGCGCCCACCGCGCAGGCGACCCGGCGTGCGGCCCTCGATGTAGCCCTCGTCCAGTTCCAGCTCGGCGCCCAAGGCGGCCATGCCCTCCAGGTGGAGGTTCACCGGCCTGGGTCCCCAGGCACAGCCCCCGGGCAGGGAGACCCGCGCCCGGCCGCCCGCCGCGAGCAGCGGCCCCAGCACGTAGATGCTCGCGCGCATCTTGCGCACCAGGTCGTAGGGCGCCTCGTGACCCTCGAGCTGCGTGGTGTCGATGCGCAGGCGGTGGCCCTGCAGTTCGCAGCGGGCGCCCAGGTGCTCGATAATGGTCATGAAGAAGCGCACGTCCTGCAGGTCGGGCACGTTGTCGATGACCGACTCGCCC
>JAUUZX010000174.1 GCA_030592025.1 bacterium
CTGGCCACCACCCTGCCGGCCATGTCGCCGGTGGGCTGGTCGACCTTCGCCACGGGCACCGACGCCAGCGGCCACAACATATTCGACTTCCTGACCCGCGATCTGCGCACCCACCAGCCGGTGCTGTCGTCCACGCGGATCACCACCACCGGCAAGCTGCGCAAGGTCGGCCCCTTCGTCGTGGGCCGTCCCAAGGCCAAGATCGAACTCCTGCGACGCAGCCGGCCCTTCTGGAAAATCCTGGCGGACCACGGCGTGCCCAGCACCATATTGCGGGTGCCCATCACCTTCCCGCCGGACAACTTCGCCGGCCACATGCTGTCGGCCATGTGCGTGCCCGATCTGCGGGGCACCCAGGGCACCTTCAGCCACTACACGGCCCCCACCGACGGCGCCGAGGCCAGCACGGCCACCGGCGGCAACCGCTTCGTCTTCGCCCAGCCCGAGCCCGACCTCTTCACGGCGGACCTCCTGGGCCCGGACCTGCCCGACGCTGACGGCGGCTCCACCACGGCGCGCCTGGCCTTCAGCGTGCGGGTTGACCGCGCCGCCCGTCGCGCCCACGTCGAGGTGGGGGAGGCGACCTTCACCCTGGGCGCGGACGAGTACTCCCCCTGGATCGCGGTCCCCTTCGGCAGCGGCCGGGCGACGGCCCACGGCATCTGCCGCTTCCGGGTGACGAGCTTCGACGAGCCCTTCGGCCTGTACGTCACGCCCATCAACCTGGACCCCGAGCACCCGGACATGCCCATCGCCAACCCGCCCCACTACGCCATCGCCCTGGCCAAGCTGCAGGGCAAGTTCGCGACCCTGGGGCTGGCCGAGGACACCTGGGCCCTGAACGAGCGGGTGCTGGACGAGCGGGGTTTCCTGGAGCAGGCCTACAACATCCATGAGGAACGTCGGCAGATGTTCTTCCATGCCCTGGACCGCAACCCCACGGGTGTCGTCGCGGTGGTCTTCGACGCCACCGACCGCATCCAGCACATGTTCTGGCGCTACCGCGATGCGAACCACCCGGCCAACGTGGGCCAGGACACCACCGAGTTCGCCGGCACCATCGAGCGCATCTACCGGGATGCCGACACCCTGGTGGGCGAGACCATGGCCAAGTGCGGCAAGAACGACGCGCTGCTGGTGATCTCGGACCACGGCTTCGCCAATTTCCGCCGGGGCGTGAACCTCAACACCTGGTTCCGCGACCACGGCTACCTGTTCCTCAAGAGCGATCCGCAGGACGGCCCCGCGCCGGCCCTGGCCTCGGGGCAGCGCGTCGAGGCCAACGAGATCGACTGGCCCCGCACCCGGGCCTACACCAACGGGCTGGCGGGCTTCTACCTGAACATCGCGGGACGTGAGAGCGATGGCTGCGTCCCGCCCGGCGAGGCGTCCGCCGTCAAGGCCGAGCTCATCGATAAATTGCGCGGTCTGCCCGACCCCGCCGGCGGCATCGCCATCACTGATCTGTGGGATGCGCAGGAAGTCTACGCCGGGCCCTATCGGGGCAACGGGCCGGACGTCCTGGTGGGCTACACCCGTGGCTACCGGGCCGACTGGCACGCCGCCGTGGGGCGCCTCACCGACGAGGCCATCCGCGACAACCGCAGAGCCTGGTCCGGCGACCACTGCATGGATCCGGCCCAGGTGCCGGGGGTGGTGTTCACCGACCGCGCCCTGACCCGGAAGGACCCGGCGCTGGTCGACCTGGCCCCCACCATCCTGGACCTGTTCGGCGTGGCCAAGCCCGGGCACATGATCGGTGGCAACCTTTTCGAGGAGAAAGCATGAGCGCCCGAGCGCGATTCGGCATCATCCTGTTCTGTGGTACCCTGGCGATCCTGGCAAACGCAGCCGTGGCCGCCCAGGGCCCGAGCGAAAAGGCCCCCAAGGTGCTCGTGCTCGGCTTCGACGGCATGGACCCCAAGATGCTGCAGGCGTTCCGCGACGAGGGTCTGATGCCCAACTTCGACCGGTTCATCGCCGATGGCGCCCAGTTCCAGCCCCTGGGGACGTCGATCCCGCCCCAGTCGCCGGTGGCCTGGTCGTCCTTCACCTCGGGCATGGACCCGGGGGGCCACGGCATCTTCGACTTCATCCACCGCGACCCGACGACCATGCTGCCGTTCCTGTCCACGAGCAGCGCCCAGGCGCCGGACTCGGACTGGACCCTGGGCAACTGGAAGATTCCCCGGGGCGGCAGCGAGATCAAGAATCTGCGTGAGGGCCGCGCCTTCTGGCAGGAGCTGGACGAGGCGGGCTTCGACGTCACCGTCTTCAAGGTGCCCGCGAACTTCCCGCCCGTCGACTGCGAGGCGCGCACCCTGGCGGGCATGGGTACGCCGGACATCCTGGGCACCTACGGCATCTTCACCTACGTCACCGACGACCCCGGCGTGGACACCGAGGTGTCCGGCGGCCGGGTCATCCCGGTCAGGGCCGTGGCCGGTCGCATCGAGACCGCCATCCCCGGGCCCGTGAACAGCTACAAGGTGGGCGACCCCCAGTCCGAGGTGGACCTGGCCATCACCGTGGACAAGGGAAACCGCACCGCCTTCTTCGAGATCGAGGGCGAGAAGTTCGTCCTGCAGGAGGGGGAGTGGAGCGACTGGATCGACCTGAGCTTCCCCATGGTCCCGGTGTTCAAGAGCGTGGCGGGTATCTGCCGCTTCTACCTGCTGGAGGCCTCGCCGCACTTCCGTATGTACGTCACGCCGGTGCAGATCCATCCGGCCAAGCCCGAGATGCCCATCAGCACGCCGCCTGACTACTCGAAGGAACTGGCCCATGATGTAGGGCTCTTCTACACCCAGGGCTTGCCCGAGGACTCGAAGGCCCTGGAGGGCGGCATCCTCAGCGACGCCCAGTACGCCAGCCAGAGCGACCAGATCCTCCACGAACGGGAGCGCCAGTTCAGCTATGAATTGGAGCGTTTCGCCGGTCTGGACGAGGGCTTCCTGTTCTTCTACTTCAACTCGCCGGACCAGAGCTGCCATGTCTTCTGGCGCTCCTTCGACGAGGACTCGCCCACCCACTCCGAAGCGGATCCGGACCACCGGCATCGGGTGCGCGATCTCTACGTCGAGCTGGACGGTGTGCTGGGCGAGGCCCTCGACGCCCTGGCCGACGACACGAACATCATGATCATCAGTGACCACGGCTTCGCGCCCTACCACCGCAGCTTCCACGTGAACGCCTGGCTGCTGGAGCACGGCTACCTGCACCTGAAGCCGGGGGTGGAACCGGGCGAGCCGGAGTTCCTGTCGGGCATCGACTGGACCCGCACCCGGGCCTACGCCGTGGGCATCAACGGTCTGTACCTGAACCTGCGGGGACGCGAGCGCTGGGGCATCGTCAACCGGGGTCGTGAGGCCGACGAGATCCTGGCCGACCTGGTCACCGCCCTCGAGGCGACGGTCGATCCCGAGGTGGGCGCGAAGGCCATCAAGTACGCCTACCGTTCCGACGTGGTCTACCACGGCGACCACCGTGACCGCGGCCCGGACATCGTGCTGGGCTACGACAGCGGCTGGCGGGGTAGCAACGAGTCGGCCCTGGGCGAGGTGCCCGAGGTCGTCTTCGAGGATAACATGATGAAGTGGAGCGGCGACCACTGCATGGCCGCCGACGTGGTGCCGGGGATCGTGCTCACCAGCACCCCGTTCACCCAGCCGAACCCGGGATTGCGGGACCTGGGCCCGACGATCCTGCGCCTGTTCGGCCTCACGCCGCCGGCGGAGATGACCGGCCGCGACCTCTACGCGACGGAAGGAGAACGCTGATGTTCGGTGGAAGCAAGATCAAGATCGACAAGGACCTCCTCGAGAAGGTGAAGAAGTACGCCGTGATCGCCGGCTACTCCACCCCCGAGGAATTCGTGCAGCACGTCCTCGAGACGGAGATCGCCAAGTTCGAAGAGGGCGGCGCCGACGAGGACGAGATCAAGAAGCGCATGCAGGGCCTGGGCTACATTTCCTAGGAACCCCATCTCCCGGTAACCCCGGGCAGGAGGAGCCGGCATGACCGTCATCGCCACCGCCATGAACGCCTTGTTCGACCTGCTTTGCGGCCCCTTCGGCGCCGCGGCCGGGTTGGCCGTGGCCGTGCTGTCGGCGATCACGGGCGTGGTCATGCTGCTGCTCTTCAAGTGGTCCACCAACCAGGACGAACTGGTGGCGGCGCGCCACGTGCTCACGGGCCGCGTCTACGAGATGGGCCTCTACCAGGACCACCTCTCGGTGCTGGCGAAGATCCAGAAGGATCTGGCCGTGGCGAACTTCAAGTACCTGCGCTGGTCCCTGCCCGCCTTGCTGGTGCTGCTGCCGCCCATGGTGCTCATCCTGGCCCAACTCGACGCGCGCTACGGTCACCGTCCCTTCGAGACCGGTGAGACCTCCCTGGTGACGGTCACGGTCGCCGAAAACAACGTCGCAATCCTGGACGGCCTCGTGCTCACCGCCAGCGACGGCGTGGTGGTGGAGACCCGCCCGGTGCGGGACCCTCGCCAAGGGACGGCCTGGTGGCGCGTGCGGGTGGAGGAGGCCGGCGACCACGAGCTCACGCTGACCCTGGCCGACGGTCGCACGGCCACCAAGTACCTCGCCGCCGGCGACGGTGCGCCCCGTCTGGTGAAGGTGCGCGAACAGGAAAGCCTGCTCCGTGTCCTGCTGAACCCCGGTGAGGCGCCGTTGCCCGGCGACCTGCCGGTCCGTTCGATCGCCTTGGAATTGCCCGAGCGCGCATTGGACTACGGGATCGTGCGCATGCACTGGCTCTGGGCGCTCATCGTCTTTTCGATGTTGGGCGGACTGGCGGTCAAGGACGTGTTCAAGGTCAGATTCTGACCTCCTTTTTCCCTGCTCTGCTGTTGCCAACCTCGCCTTCCTGGGGCATGATGCTCCCCGACGGCGCCTCCGGTCCCCGCGACGGGGTGGCGCCTCCGGGCATGGCAGGATGCTGACCCGAAGGAAGGACGGAGCGATGCGCACGACGCCCCGAATCGTCAGGGCTTGCGCGGTGGTGTTTGCCGCGCTGGTCATGCTGGTGCCGTTGGATGACGCCCACGCCCAGGGCGAAGATCTCCGCGACTGGAACAATGTTTCGGACCCCATGCAGGGTGCCGTTGGC
>JAUUZX010000226.1 GCA_030592025.1 bacterium
ATGGGACACGAGGGCGGCGGCCCCGTGCCAGCCGGTGAAGTAGGGCCGCCCAGGCTGGCCCCAGGGTGGGGCGAAGATGTGGCCGGCATCGGTGTGCCCCGTCTCCATGATGCGCATGACCATGAAGGCGTGGTTGCCCGCGTCATGGCGCGATGGCGGCACCGGGACCCCCCCCTGGAGGGCGACCACCGTGACGGCAGTCAGCACCACCGCGCCGCCGACGAGGCCCCACTGCTTCGGGGTCAGGATCGCCTCGGGACCGACGAGGGTCGCGACCGCGCACCGGTAGGCAGGCCAACGTCCCAGACCGAAGCCCAGGACGAGGGCGAAGATGAGGTGGGCCCAGGGGAGGAAGGGCACGCCCAGGTGGCCCAGGAGCAGGCCGCCCCCCGCCGCGGCGAGGATGCCCGCAGCCAGGGAGAGGACGAGGCGCGTGACCAGGTCGCCCCGGCAGAAGCGGCCGAGGATCCAGAACCCGGGCAGGCCCAGGGTGGCGAGGGTGCCGAAGATCAACCGGGCCCATGACAGGGGATCGGCCACCGGGTGCAGGACCCCTTGAACCGGGTGCAGGACCCCGGTCCCTTCCGCCGCTCGGGCGACGTCCGGGCCGACCAGCAGGAGGACCGTGGGCAGGATCGTGGGAAGATGCTGCCAAGCCGGCATGATGAGCCTCCGGATCGCGGGGGGTGCAAGGGTGGCTGCCAGGGTGGGTGCGAGTATAGTCGGGCGCCGCCGTATCTCTCAACCACGATTTGATTTGACGGGGCTGGCCGCGTTTGGAATCATGGGCTGCGCCTCGGCCGGGGCGCAACTCGCAAGGGAAGGTGCATTTGAGGAATCGATGGATCATGATCGGGGCTGTCCTGCTCGCCGCCGCGCCGCCGTTGGGTGAGTTGCTGGTCCGGGGCTGGACCATCGTCTTCCGCTACTTCGCGGGGGACGCCTACCTCTACCTCACGGTGGGCCGCAACTTCGCCGACCTGGGCAAGTTCACCATGGACCAGGTCCACGCCACGAGCGGCTTCCACCCCCTGTGGCAGCTGGTGATCGGTCTGGTGCACGTGATGGCCGGCGCCCTGGGTCTGGGCAAACCGGCGATCCTGGTGACCGTCTACCTGATGTGCGTCCTCCTGATCGGTGGGGCGGTGGTGTTGATGGCCCGCGCCCACCTGGCGGCCCGGGGACGGTTGCCCGCGCTCTTTCTTCTGATGCCCGTCGGCGTCGTCGGCCTGGCCATGGCGGGGTACGACCCGGCCTTCGGGCCCCGCGGCACCCTGTGGGGGTTCGTCAACGGCATGGAGAGCGGGCTCACCCTCGTGGGTTACGGCCTCCTCGCCCTGCTCCTCGTGGGCCGGGATCCGGTGGGGACGTTCCGCCGCGCGTTGGGCGTGGGGGCGGTCCTGGCTTTCCTCGTCCTGGCGCGGCTGGACAACGCCTTCCTCGTGGCCGGGGTCTGTGGCACCCTGGGGTTGCGGGCGTTGCTGCTGCGGGACCTGGGCGCCTTCCGTCTGGCGGCGGCCACGGCGTTGCCGGTGGTCGCGGTGCTGCTCGTCTATTTCGCCTTCAACCTCGCGACCGTCGGCCTGGCCATGCCCGTGAGCTTCCTGGCCAAGTCGTCGGCCTTCTCCCTGGGGAAATTCGGCGAGCTCCGCACGGCGTTGGGTGACGAGGGCGTGATCATGTACCAGTGGCGGCTGCTGCAGATCGTCCTGCCCCTTGCGGTAGGCCTGGGGGCCCTCGTCCAGATGGCGGGGGCCTGGCGCCGCCCCCGGCTCGAGGGGCTGGACCTGGTCCTGCTCTCCACGGCGGTGTTCGTGGTCCTCACGGGCCTCTACCACTTCTTCTTCGTGCCCACCCTGGCCCAGGGGCACTGGTACTTCCCCGTGTCGTTCGTCTTCGTCTCCTGGTACTTGCTGCTCCAACTCGACCGCCCGGCGGTGAGGCGCTTCACCGACAACGTCGTCGTGGCGGCCCTCTGCGTGGCCGTCACGGGTTGGCTGTTCATCGACGTTTACGTGGGCTCCGAGGCCCACGGCCCCGAACTCTTCGAACGCATCATGACGACGGAGGCGGCGGCCCTGCAGGCCCACTACGGGGACGAGCCGCCCCGGGTGCTGTCCTACGAGGACGGGATCCTGGCCTACGCCACGGGTTGGCCGGTCATGACCGGGCGCGGCTACCTGCTGGACAAGGGGTCGATCGAGTACTTCCGGCGGGACGACCTGTCGCTGCTGAAGGTCGCCTACGACCGGGGCTTCGACCGGGTCACCGTCTCGCCGTTCCACAACCGCAAGAGCGGCATCGCGCCGGCCATGCGGTCCCGTTCCATCGCCACGGTTCTCGCACGCAGGCTGCGCATGAACCCGGCCGAGTTCCGGGCCTTCGCCTTCGAGGTCGACTACATCTCCAAGGACGGGCGCTTCGTCATCGTCCGCATGAAACCCCAGGGCCGGCGGGCCATGGGGAAGGGCAAGGGGAAGTAGCCCGTGGCCATTCTTCATCCCCTCGACTGGACCATCATCGCGGTCTACGCAGCCGTGACCGTCGGCCTCGGGCTGGCCTTTCGTCGCCGGGCGAGCCGTTCGGCCGGCGAGTACTTCCTGGCGGGCCGGTCCCTGCCCTGGTGGGTGCTGGGCACGAGCATGGTGGCCACGACCTTCGCCGCCGACACGCCCCTGGCGGTGACGGGGTTCATCCGCAACCACGGCATCTGGTACAACTGGTTCGGCTGGCACTACGTCATGAGCCAGATGCTCGCGGTCATCCTGTTCTCCCGCTTCTGGCGCCGGGCCGAGGTCCTGACCGACAACGAGCTCATCGAGTTGCGCTACAGCGGTCGTCCCGCGGCATTCCTGCGGGGCTTCAAGGCTTCCTACTTCGCGGTCCTGTACAACTTCATCGTGCTGGGCTGGGTGCTCAAGGGCATGGGGACGGTGGCGGAGTCGGTGCTGGGCGTCGACCCCAACCTGGCCGTGCTCGTCGGCGCGCTCCTGGCCCTGAGCTACGCGCTGCTGGCGGGGTTCTGGGGCGTCGTGATCACCGACGTCATCCAGTTCGTGCTGGCCATGGCCGGTTCGATCACCGTGGCGGTGCTCGCGGTGCGCAAGGTGGGGGGCGTGGCCCAACTAAAGGCGCGGCTGCTGGAACTGCCGGGCGCGTCGGACAACACCCTCGCCTTCATCCCCGGCGGGGAGCTGGGTTGGGACAGCGACCTCTTCCGCTTCCTCGTCTTCGTGTCCCTCATGTGGTGGGCGAGCCACAACGCCGACGGCGGCGGCTACCTCATCCAGCGCATGGCCGCCGCCCGCAACGAGCGCCACGCCCGGGCCGCCACCCTGTGGTTCGTGGTGGCCAACAACGCCGTGCGCTACTGGCCGTGGATCCTGACCGCGCTGGCCTCGATGGTCCTGTTCCCGGTGCTGCCCGACGGCAAGACCGCCGAGGCCGCCTACCCCATGGTCATGCTGGACGTCCTCGGTCCCGGCCTGCTCGGCCTGCTGCTGGTGAGTTTCTTCGCCGCCTTCATGTCCACCATCGACACCCACCTGAACTGGGGCGCCAGCTACCTGGTGAACGACATCTATCTCCGTTTCCTGCGCCCGGCCGCCACGGAGAAGGAAACCGTGTTCATGGCCAAGATCTGTGTGGCGGCCATGATGGCCTGCGCCGTGGTCGTGGCCTATTTCCTGACGAGCATTGGCAAGGCCTGGCTCTTCGTGTGGGCCATGGGGGCGGGGATCGGACCGGTGCTCATCCTGCGCTGGTTCTGGTGGCGCATCAGCGCCTGGAGCGAGTTGGCGGCCCTGGCCACCAGCGTGCTATTGGCCGTGGGTTTCGAGGTGACCGCGGCCGTGCAGAGCGGGTCGGAGTACGAGCTCTTTGCGACCCCGGTGCGCATCGCCGGGACCGCCCTCGGCACCCACCACAAGGCCCTCATCCTCGTGCCGGTGACCATCATCGTCTGGCTCGTCGTCACCTTCGCGACCCGCCCCGTGGAGGCATCCCGACTGGAGTCCTTCTACCGCCGCGTGCGTCCCGGAGGTTGGTGGGGGCCCGTCGCGTCGCGGGCGCCCGACGTGGTGTGCGACGGTCTGGTGCGGGGGATGGTGCTGACCTGGGCGGGCGGTTGCGCCGGCGTCTTCGGCCTGATTTTCGGCCTGGGCAAGCTGTTCCTGGGTGAGCCGGTGGCGGCGGCCTGGCTGCTCCTGATGGCGGGGGCGGGGGCGGTCGCGGCGGGGCGCGAGTTGATGCGCTGACGGGTCAGGAAGCCAGGTCCGCCGCCTCGCGCAAGGTGAACCAGAACTCGGAACCTTTTCCTTCGACGCTCTCCACCTCGAGACGATTGCCGTGTTCCGCGACGATCCTGGCGGCGATGGCCAGGCCCAGCCCGACGCTGCGCATCTGGCGCGCCGGGTCCCCCGCCGGATCGGGCAGTGATGTCCGGCTCTTGTCGCCGACGAAAAAGCGTTCGAACACGTGGGGCAGATCGTCCGCGGGGATGCC
>JAUUZX010000368.1 GCA_030592025.1 bacterium
CAGGCCGCTGCCGATGACCGCCCCCACCACCCCGAGCCACATGCCGCTCAGCAGGAAGACACCCATGATCTCCCGACGCGGCACGCCCATGGCCAGCAGGATCCCGATCTCCCGACGCCGCTCGCCGACCATCATGGTCAGGATGCTCACGATGTTGAACCCCGCGATGAGCACGATCATGCCCAGCAGCAGGGCCATGAGGATCTTCTCGAGCTTGATCCACTCGAAGAGGTTGGCGTTCAGGGCCATCCAGTCCGTGGCGTAGAACTCCAGGCCGAGGTTGTCGGCCAGGCGGTCGGCCACCTTGTCGGCCACCATGAGGTCACGCACCTTCACCCCCACCAGCGACGCGCCCCCGGGGCCGTAGCCGAAGAAGGAACGGGCGGGCTCCAGAGCCATGTAGACGAAGCGGCTGTCGAACTCGTACATGCCCGTCTCGAAGAATCCGGCGACGACGAAGGCACGGCTCTCGGCGTCCATGTGCTCGGGATCGAGCTCGCCGCTGGGGGCGGTGACGACGACCGTGTCCCCCATGGCGGCGTAGAGGCTGTTGGCCAGGTCGGACCCCAGGATGACCCGGGGGGTGCCGTCGGTCCGCAAGGAGTCGAGGACGGCTTCGGTCGGCAGCAGGTAGTCCCGGATGGGCTGCACCGCGTCCACCCCTTCGGGATCGATGCCCCACACCACCACGCCCCGGTGGCGCAGGCGCCCCAGGCCCAGCTCGGCCGAGACGATGGCCTCCTGGCGGATGAGCGGGGTGGCGCCGATGACGTCCCCGTCCGCGCCGATGGTCTCGAGGACCCCCGCCAGGTCATCGAAACCGTCGGGGTTGCTCGTGACGACCGACACCATGGGCATGTTCTCGACGAAGGTTCGCCGCATCTCGGCGTGGAAACCGTTCATGATCGCCAGCGTCACGTGGAGCACGGCCACACCGATGGTGATGCCGACGATGGCCGTCACGCTCGCGACGTTCAGGAATCCGCTGTGGCGCCGGCTCCGCAGATAGCGCCGGGCGATGTACGCTGCGAACCCCATGCTATACCTTGTCCTCCGGTCTCATGTGCGGGAAGAGCAGCACGTCACGGATGTTGCTGCTGTCGACCAGGAGCATGACCAGGCGGTCGACGCCCACGCCCAGCCCCCCCGCGGGAGGCATGCCGTACTCCATGGCCTGCAGGAAATCCTCATCGATGGGCTGGGCCTCGTCGTCCCCCGCCTCCATGAGGGCGCGCTGATCCTCGAAGCGCCGCCGCTGCTCCCGGGGGTCGTTGAGTTCGCTGAAGCTGTTGGCCAATTCGAAGCCGCAGACGAAGAGTTCGAAGCGCTCGACGAGCCCCTCCTTTTCCCGGTGGCCCTTGGCAAGGGGGGACAGCTCCCGGGGATGGTCCATGACGAAGGTCGGCTGCACCAGTTGCGGCTCCACCAACTCGCTGAAGAGCTCGTCCAGCATTTTGTCTCGGCCCATGCCCTTCTTCAGGGTGAGTCCGCGTTCCTTGAGCAGCGCCGCGATCTCTTCGGTGGACGCCGTCATGAGGTCGCGCCCGCAGGCCTCGGCCAGGGCGTCCATGAAGCTAATCCGCGCGAAGGGCTTGGCGAAGTCGAGCTCCTGGTCCTGGTAGGTCAGCCGCCCTTCCTGCCCGAAACCCACGGCCAGGCGTCGCAGCATGCGTTCGGTAAGGTCCATCATGTCCTGGTAGTCCCAGTAGGCCGCGTAGCACTCGAGCATGGTGAACTCGGGGTTGTGGGTGCGGTCCATGCCCTCGTTGCGGAAATCCTTGGCGATCTCGTAGACCCGCTCGAGACCCCCGACGATGAGCCGCTTGAGGTAGAGCTCGTCGGCGATGCGCATGTAGAGGGTCATGTCCAGGGCGTTGTGGTGGGTCGTGAAGGGCCGCGCTGTCGCGCCGCCGTAGAGGGGCTGCAGGACGGGGGTCTCCACCTCGAGGAATTCCTCGTCGGCGAAGAAGGCGCGGATCTCCGTGATGATGGCGCTGCGCTTCTTGAAACGCTCGCGGCTCTCCAGGTTCATGGCCAGATCCAGATGCCGGCGGCGGCTCTTGTTCTCCAGGCTCAGGTCGTGGAACTTCTCGGGCAGCGGGCGGATCGCCTTGGCCAGGAAGGTGAAGTCCTCGACCTTGATGGTCATCTCGTCGGTGCGGGTGCGGAACACCGTGCCCTCCACCCCGACCCAGTCGCCGATGTCCATGAGCTTCTGGATCCGATGAAACAGATCCTCGCCCAGGTCGTCCTTGCGGAAGTAGGCCTGGACCCGCCCCCACTCGTCCTGGATGGGCACGAAGAGGGTCTTGCCCGTGCCTCGCTTCGCCATGATGCGACCGGGGAACCGCACCTTGGTACCGGCGGCGGTGAGCGCCTCCTCGTCACCCCGCAACTGCACGCTGGTGTGGGTGCGGTCGTAGGTGAAGGGGTAGAGCTCGACCTGCTGCCCGAGCTCGTCCATCTTGGCCAGCCGCCCCTCGACGAGATGGTGGAACTGCTCGGCGGTCACGGGGGCGTCGTCCGCGGGGACGGTATTCTTGTCGTTCTTGGCCACGGTCTTCTCCCGGCTGCCGGCCCAGGGCCGATCAGTTCTTCTGGGCTCCCGCCCAGCGCAGGTAGGCGTCGATGAATTCCTCGAGGGCGCCGTCCAGGACGGCCGGCGCGTTACCGGTCTCGTGGTCGGTGCGGTGGTCCTTCACCTTCGTGTAGGGTTGCAGGACGTAACTGCGGATCTGGCTGCCCCACGCGTTCTCCATCTTCTCCGCCTCGATGGCGTCGCGCTCCTTCTGGCGCGCGAGGAGGATCTTCTGGTAGAGCTTGGCCCTGAGCATGGTCATGGCGCTCTCGCGGTTCCGGTGCTGGCTGCGCTCGCTCTGGCACGCGACCACGATGCCACTGGGGCCGTGGGTGAGACGCACGGCGCTGTCGGTCTTGTTCACGTGCTGGCCACCGGCACCCTGGGCGCGGAAGGTGTCGATGCGGATGTCCGCCATGTTGATCTCGACCTCCACGTCGTCCTCCACCAGGGGGTAGACGAAGACCGAGGCGAAGGAGGTGTGGCGGCGACTCTGGGCATCGAAGGGCGAGATGCGCACGAGCCGGTGCACCCCGGATTCACTCTTGAGGTAGCCGTAGGCGAAGGCGGAGTCCACCTCCAGGACGGCGCTCTTAATGCCGGCCTCGTCCCCGGACTGCAGATCGAGGGTCTTGTGCTTCATGTCGTTGCGCTCGAAGTAGCGGGTGTACATGCGCAGCAGCATCTGGGCCCAGTCCTGGCTCTCGGTGCCTCCGGCGCCGGGATGGATCTCCAGCAC
>JAUUZX010000389.1 GCA_030592025.1 bacterium
AGTAGTCCGAGTGGCTCGCATCATCGGCCACCAGCAGGACCCGATTCCGCCACGGGCCCGCCGGCGGTGCTCCGCCGTAGGCGATGGCCCGGGAAACCATGGCCGAAGCCTCGGCGACGGTCACCGCGGGCAGGCGGCCGCAGGCCATGTCCGGCCGGTCGAGGCCCGGGGCCCAGAACGAACCCGGGGGGCGCGTGTCGAAGGACACGATCTCGTCGTCGGAGACGTAGGCGTCCGAAGAGGTGTGCGGGGTGCCCAACCCCGGGAAGACGGTCCGAACTTCCGTCGGCACGAGATCGATCAGGTCGACGTAGGTGATGCCGTTGCGGTGGTTTCGCGGATCCCGGCTCGTGTTGCCCAGCAGGCACACGTAGCCCAGGCGGTGCCCGCCTTCCTCGTACACCCAGCGCAGGTAGTTGCGGATGGCCAGCAGATCCTTCTGACCGCCGGCGAAGTTGTCGTACACGTCCTGCACGTCCACGGCGATGGCCCGGGGATTGGCCACGCCGGGCAGATCACGGGAGCGGAAATCGGCCAGGTCCGCAGCCGGGCCCATGAACGCCGCCGGTGCGATGACGATGTAGTCCAGGTCGGTGCCCAGGCCGGCCAGGTCCGTCGGGCGCACGCGGCGCGCCCCGCGCACGGTCTTCAGATCTGCCTGACGCGCCGTCACGAAGTGGCGATCGACGCCGGGATCCCGCAGCACCTGCCACTCGGCATGGGTCGCGGCCGCGGCGCCATCGAGCACGAGCACCGAATCGGCCACGGACACGTCCCAGAGGACCGTCGTGGCGGGGACGTCGGTGGCGATCCGCAGAACCTCGCTCGTCGCGGGCGCCGCCACGTGGTCGCCCCAGAGCCCGAAGGACATCATCCCGTGCCCGCTCTCGAGCACGAGGCTGTCCTCGTACATGATGTCGAAGCTGTCCAGGGCCAGTCGGGCGGAGCTCGTTCCGCTCAGGTCACGCACGACCACCAGGTTCGCCCCGCCGCGGATGCTCGCCGAGTCCCCGATGAGCCGCACCCTCGTGCTGTCCCGCTGGATCGTGGTCGTGATCGTGACCGTGTCGGCCCGGGCCCGGTCGTCGTTGAGGTAGGCTTCGGCCACGTGGGTCGTGAACGAGCCACCCCGCACATCCACCATGAAGCGGGCCGTGGAACCGGCCACGGGACGGTGGGCCTGGAAGGTCTTGGACTCGACGGAGATGATGCGCTGCTGCCACACCCAGTTGTCCTGGACGAGGCCGCGGGTGTCATAGAACTGCTCCTCGGCGTGGAGGCGCACATGGCCCGAAACGCGGACGGCCCCCTCCCCCGGCGTGGCGTCCACGTGGATGACCCGCCGCGGCGTGCCCGGCAGGGGCGACGCCACGGCATCACTCTCCCAGGTGAGCCAGTAGACGGCCGCGTCACAGTACAGATGATCGTAGTGGTCGAGGCGCTCGCCGACAGGAGCCAACCGGTCCCGCCAGGTGCTCGTCGACAGGGCGTAGAAACGGATCTCGTCGTCGAGGTTCCACTCGCCGTCGGGCGTCCCCTCGACGATCTGGATGGTCGTCTCGTTCAGGCCCACGCGGCGGCTCTGGTCCCCGTCGGGGAGTTCAGGGTCCTGCATGAGTTGCAGGCCGCCACCCCGGTAGACCCGCAGCTTCGTGGGGTCGACATTCGTGGTCGGGATGCCCAGGTTCACCAGGTCCTGCCCCGTGAGATGGTAGAGACCATCGGTGTCCACGGTCAGGCGCACCCAGTTGCTCGTGAGGCCGAAAAGGGACGTGGGCTGGGCCTTGTCGGCCTTCGCCACCCCTGCTGCGGCCAGGGCCAGGTCGCCCGCCGTCAGGGCCCGATGGAGAGCCGGGTTGACCTGCCCCGCCGGGGCCGGGAACACCGCACCGGCGTTCTTTGCCACCCCCCGTCTGCCTGCGGCGGCCAGCTGTTCACGTCCGCGAACATCCGGCCCGTGGATGAACTCCAGGGTCACCCCGGCCAGCACGCCGCCCGCCGCGGCCAGGGGCACCTGCACACCGGTGATGGGAACGCCCCGCGCCACCGCCGGCGGATCGGCCACCAGGAGGCCCGGCAGATCGGCGTCCCCGTCGGGACGGCGCCACCAGGTCACGTCGGAAATCCGCACCTCGGGCGCGCGCCGCGTGGGGACGGCCAGCGCCACCGCGTACCGGGGCGCCTTCGCGACTTCGCCGTCAGCCGGTTCGTCGGTGCCCTGGGCCCAATTCACGTTGGCCGGCGTGACGGTCGACCAGTCGTCCGGAGCCACCTCCACCGGGAACTCCACCCTCACCACGGTGCGGCCCGCATCAGCGCTCAGCACCCGGGTGACCGGATGGGCCATGACCGCGGTGCGGCCAGTGGCTGCCAACGCCGCCCCGGGTTGCAGGAGCCCGAGGGCCCCGAAGCAGGCCACGAAGATGGCCACCTGCCACACCAGGCTGCGCGGGCCCAGGTTGCGCCCGTGGGGCACGAGTCCCGTGTGGGAAGGGAACACGAATCGGTTGCGCCCCATCCACCCCAGCTTCTGGAAGAGATTCTCCAGGTCGGGCACCATGCCGAAGATCCCGCCGACCACGGCCGCCGCGCTGCCGAAGGGCAGCAGCAGCAGCAGCACCAGGGACACCACGCCCCCGGCCAGCTCGAGTCGCCAGTCCGGGTGGTCGTAGTGGGGGATGGCGTCGAGCACCGCATGGGACACCATGCCCGCCACGGCTCCGACATAGATGTTGCCGGTGGCACCGCCCGCCAAGGCTCCCGCAGCGAAGTGGGTGAACAAGCACATGGGGTTACTCCCGGCCCGGGACCTTCTCCGCCTCGTCGGGGAGCATGATGGGGATATCGGCCTCAACGCGGTAACGCACGGCGCAGGCGTTGCAGTACAGCCAGGCATGCTTGTCATCGGGCACGACGGGCCCATGACACTTGGGGCAGGCCAGGATCTCGAGCAGTTTCGGATCGAGCATACTCCGCCTCCAGCGAGGAGTTACATGACACACACGGAAACCCGCGTTAGACGGAGGGATTTTTTACGTTTCGGGCAACCTCACCGTAGATTCTGGTGCTACCGGAGGGACCACCTCTCTGGTCTTGAATCAAGCCGGCGATCAAACCTATTCGAACACAAGCAGCGCCGGATACCTACCTCCCCTGACCATCAGCAAGCCAAGTGGCCGCCTACTG
>JAUUZX010000075.1 GCA_030592025.1 bacterium
CACGAGACCCTCTTCATGGGGGACGAACGCATCGCCGGCCACGAGGTCGACTTCGCGCGGGTGAACGCCATGGTCACGTCCATGCCCCGCGTGGGCCTGAACCCCTATGCGCTGGGGATGCGCATGTTCCACTTCATCGAGGAGGCGGCGAACAAGGGCCGCTACAGCCGGCAGTTCCTTTCCCTGCTCGACGCCGACCAGCGACGTCGCTTCGACGAGGGCACGGGCTCGGGCCGCGACATGATCTTCAAGGTGCGCGAGAATCTCAACGACCACCTCTTCGTGAGGACGTTCATCGAGCAGGACTTCGTCGACCGCCACAAGCTCTTCGTAGCCGACAAGGTGCTCGACGAGCAGCGCATGGTCTGGCAGTGGTACGTCAAGAGCAGGAGCGCCGAGGACTACCGCGCCATGGTCGAGGAGCCGCTCCACCACCCGCCCCACGTGACGGTCGACCTGGACAAGACCGGCAAGGACGCCCTGTACCTCGTCCACCATTTCGAGGACAAGCCCCTGGTGAAGGACCACATCCAGGGCACCATGATCGGCATGGAGTTCCTGTGGGGCGGCAAGGTCAAGCTGGAGACGACCGAGGTGAAGTCCATCGAACTGTCGGAGCAGGACCCGCCCCAGGCCGTCGGCGGGCACGTGCCCCTGCAACCGGTCCCCGAGCCGGAAATCACGTGGCAACGGGTTCGCTACACCATGAAGGACCGCAAGATGAGCAAGGGGCTGGTCTAGCATGGAACACATCAAGAAAGCCATGCAAAACCTGAACGAGACCCAGCGCAGCCAGGACACGGCCCGCACCATCGACTTCGCGGAGTTCCTCTCCGCCCTGCGCGCCCACCCGGAGCGGCTGATCCGCAACGTCCACCAGGTCTTCCACGACATGGTGCGCAGCTACGTGGGCGGCGGCGTCGACGAGTACCCCGAGGATCCCGAGTCCATCAACTTCATCGGCTACGACTTCGGGCCCCTGCTCGTGGACCGGACCGACATCCCGTTCTTCACCGACCGCATCTTCGCCAACCGGCTGATGGACATCATCGACGGCTTCCGCGGCGGCACGCAGCAGAACAAGATCTACCTCTTCGACGGGCCCCCTGGCTGCGGCAAGTCGACCTTCCTGAACAACCTCCTGCTCAGGTTCGAGGAGTACGCCAACAGCGAGGCCGGCGGGCGCTACGAGGTGCTGTGGCGGCTCGACCGCACCGCCCTGGGCCAGGAAAGCGAACCGGACAGCCGCCCCATCGTCGACCAGCTCGCGCGCCTGCTCGGTGACAAGGACAGCGCCAGGTCCCTGGCCGAGGCGCCGCCGGAGCATCGCCCCCGCCTCCAGGACGGTGTCCTCGAGGTGCCCTGCCCGAGCCACGACAACCCGCTGCTGCTGATCCCCAAGGAGCACCGGCCGGCCTTCTTCGACGACCTCTACGCCAACGACGAGTTCAAGTGGAACCTCTCGGTGGGCAAGGACTACGACTGGGTCTTCAAGGACACGCCCTGCACCATCTGCACGTCGCTGTACCAGGCTCTGCTGCACAAGGTGGGCGACCCGGCGGCGGTGTTCCGCATGGTCCACGCCCGGCCCTACCGGTTCAACCGTCGCCTGGGCGAGGGCATCACCGTCTTCAACCCGGGCGACCGGGTCACGCGGCAGCCCGTGCTGACGAACCCCCAACTCCAGAAGCGCATCAGCTCGCTGCTGCAGGACAGCAACCAGGTCAGGTACCTGTTCTCGCGCTACGCCCGCACCAACAACGGCATCTTCGCCCTCATGGACATCAAGGGTTTCAACAAGGATCGCCTGTTCGAACTCCACAACATCATCAGCGACGGCGTGCACAAGGTGGACGAGATCGAGGAGAACGTGCACTCCCTCTTCATGGGCGTCATGAACCCCGAGGACAACAAGAACATCCGCGGCTTCCAGTCCCTGACCGACCGCATCGAGTTCGTCAACATCTCCTACGTGCTCGACTCGTCGACCGAGGTGGCCATCTACCGCGAGACCTTCGGACGGCACATCGGCGAGGGCTTCCTGCCCCGGGTGCTGGAGAACTTCGCGCGGGTCATCATCGCCAGCCGTCTGAACGCCAAGTCCCCCGCCATCAGCGAATGGATCGACGACGCCGACAAGTACCAGCTCTACTGCGACGAGCACATGCTGCTGCTGAAGATGGCCATCTACGCGGGCGAGATACCCGCCTGGCTGGACGAGGGGGATCGCCGCCTGTTCACGGCCAAGCGGCGCCGCAAGATCATCGCCGAGGCCGAGACCGAGGGCGCCAAGGGATTCAGCGGACGCGACAGCATCGACATCTTCCGGGACCTGCTGTCGAACCACGCCCGGGACGACGAGATGATCACCATGGCCACCCTCTGCCGCTTCTTCACCAAGACGCGGCCCGAGCTGGCCAAGCAGATCCCCGAGGGTGTCCTGGCCACGCTGCAGCGCCTGTACAACTACCAGATCCTGCAGGAGGTGAAGGAGTCCCTGTACTACTACAACGACGAGCAGATCACCCGGGACATCCAGAACTACCTCTTCGCCCTGAACTACGAACCGGGCACCGCCGCCACCTGCCCCTACACCGGCGACCGCCTCGAGATCAGCGAGGAGTTCCTGACCGGCATCGAGGACCATCTGCTGGGCGAGGACGCCAAGGACGGCCGTCGCCGCGAATTCCGCGCCGAGACCCAACGGGAGTACACGTCCCGCACCCTCACCCAGGAGATCATGGTCGAAGGCCTGCCGCTGACCGACACCCGACTCTACGCCAAGCTCCACGACCGGTATATCCACAGCCTCAAGGACCAGGTCCTCGAGCCCTTCCTGAAGAACGAGAACTTCCGGCGGGCCGTGAAGGATTTCTGGGATGAGGACTTCAAGACCTACGACAAGAAGATCCGCGCGGACGTCAGCTACCTCATCGCCAACCTGTGCGACAACCACGGGTACAACGAACCGGGGGCGCGGGAGGTGTGCCTCTACGTGGTGGATCACGGATTGGCGGAGGAGTTCGCCGAGTAGGGTCCCCGCTGTAGTCTTACGGGGCCGGCACCGCCGGGATGATCCCGTCCTCGACGAGTTTCTCCAGGATCTGTTCGGAGAGCTTGAGGTAGGTGCCCCTCTGGGACGGTTGCCCGGACACCTCGTAGGTGGTGCGCGCCCGCCAGACCACCTCATCGGTGGCCGGCAGGTGCAGGCTCGATTCGAGCTCGAATTCCTTCACGGTCGTCTGCCCCCAGGACTTCCCCAACACGCCCAGATTCTCACGCAGGACGAGCACCGCATCCGGCCGGCATGCCGCCAGGCTGTCGACCAGGGATGTGCGGGCCAAGTCGAGGGAATCGTGGGCGTAGTGCCAGGCGGTCACACCCCGGGCGTTGAGCTCCCGGGCCAGGAGCGAGGCCGTGCGCCGACCGGCTCCGGCGAGGTACTTGTTGAGGTTGGGCGCGGCGTCGACCACGAAGATCGACGCGGGCTGGTCGGTGTACCCCGGAGCCACGCTGGTGCGCGTGTTCATGGTGACGGTGCAGCCCGACGCGGTGAGGCAGCAAAGAATGATGACAGCGGCGATGGCCTTGCGGTGATCCCGGCCCGGATTGATGCAGCGCTCCACGGGTGTCCCCCCTCCTCACGAAACCTCCTCCAAACACGCGGTTGCACCACTCTAGATCGACGGCTTCCGTCCGGTCAAGATTCGTCCTGAAAAATAGTCTTCAACCATTTGGCGGGTTCCAGCGTCAAAGGGGATGATGAAGCCGGCCCTGCACCCCCGACGCATCCGGTCGACGCCTAACCCACGAGGCACACCATGGGCTTGAACGCCGCTCCGACACGCCGCGCGCACCTCGCCACCTTCGCCTGCATCGTCATCCTGTTCCTGGCGGTCCCCACCGCCGCCCAGGATCCCGACTCCCACTGCTCCCCGGCCGACGTGCCGGTCCCCGACGTGATCCACGCAGTCCGCTTGGTTGGCGAGATCGAGCTGGACGGCGTGCTTGACGAAGGGGACTGGCAGCGGCCGGGCGAAGACCGGCTGGCCCAGCATGACCCGGACAACGGTTGCCCGCCCCGCCACCGGACGGAGTTCTGGGTGGCCTACGACGACCAGGCCCTCTACGTGGCGGCGCGCATGCACGACTCGGCGCCCGATTCGATCGCCGCCCGTCTGGGCCGACGCGACTCCTGGCCGTCGTCCGACTGGATCTACATCAACCTCGACACCTTCAACGACGATCGGAACGCGTTCAGCTTCTCCATCAACCCGGCGGGCGTGCTGGGCGACTCGAAGCTGTACAACGACGGCTGGGGCGACAGCTCCTGGGACGGCGTGTGGGAAGCCGCCACCCTCATCGACGACCTGGGCTGGGTCGCAGAAGTGCGCATCCCCTTCTCCCAACTCAAGTTCCCCGCCACGGACGAGCAGGTGTGGGGCATGGATTTCTCCCGCCGCATCCTGCGCTACAACGAGCGCTGCGACGTCTTCCATCTGCCCCGCGGCGCATCGGGCTACGGCAAGCGCTTCCCCGACCTGGTCGGCATCCACGGCATCCGGCCCGAGTCCAAGGCCGAGGTGCGGGCCTATGGCCTGGGCAAGTCCGAGTTCCGCGAGGTCGATCCGGACGACCCGTTCGCCAGCGACCCCCAGCTCTCGGGCAACGCCGGCCTCGACCTGAAGACGGCCCTGTCCAACAACCTCACCCTGAACGCGGCGATCAACCCGGACTTCGGCCAGGTGGAGGTTGACCCGGCAGTGGTGAACCTGGGCGCCTACGAGACCTTCTACGAGGAGCGACGGCCCTTCTTCGTGGAGGACGCCAACACCTTCCGCTTCGGGCGCGAGGGCACCAACAGCAACTGGAATTTCAACTGGATGGACCCGCTGTTGTTCTACAGCCGCCGCGTGGGGCGGGCGCCCCAGCTGGCCGTCGAGGGCAGTCCCGATTTCGTCGACATGCCCCAGGTGACGACCATCCTGGGTGCGGCGAAGGTGAGCGGCAAGGTGGGGAACACGTCCGTCGGCGCGCTGACGGCGTTCACGGCCAGGGAGAAGGCCCACCTCCAGACCGATGGCAAGCAGTACGACCAGGTCGTCGAGCCCCTCACCAACTACTCGGTCATGCGGGCCAAGATCACCAAGCCCGACGGCAGCCGCGGCGTGGGTTTCATGGCCACGAGCACGGTGCGCGATCTGGACGACCCGGTGAGCCAGGCGTCCCTGGACCGCCGCTCCGTCACCGGCGGCATCGACGGCTGGACCGAACTGGACGAGGACGGCGTGTGGGCCGTCAAGGGATACGTCTCGGGCAGCCATGTCAGCGGCAGCAAGGAAGCCATCTCCGACATACAAACCTCGTCCCAGCGCTACTACCAGCGGCCGGACGCCGACCACCTGGAATACGACCCCGACGCCACCGAACTGAAGGGATGGTTGGGACGCGTGGCGCTGAACAAGCAGTCGGGCAACTGGCGCTTCAACAGCGCGGTGGGCTACTCTTCTCCCGGGTACGAGGTCAACGACGTCGGCTTCCAGTTCCGTTCCGACATGATCAATTCATCCATCGTGGGCGGGTACTCCTGGCGCGAACCCCACGGTATCTTCCGCAGCCAGAACGTTTTCCTGGGCACGTACAAGACCTGGGACACGGGAGGCACTCCGGACGCCTTCGGCACCGGCCTGTTCTACTGGAACCAGTTCAAGAACTTCTGGTCGCTGGATGTGAGTTGCTTCATCAACCCCGATCGCAACAATAGTCGCCTGACCCGGGGCGGTCCGGTGATACGGGAGCGTCTGCTCCGGCAGGGCGTCGTGGGAATAAGCACGGACCACCGCAAGAACTGGGTCGCGAGCGCGAGCGTCGGCGGCTCGTCCGACGAGGGCGGCTCGGCTTCGGCGTTCGGCAGGCTATCCCTGGAACTGCACCCGATGGCGGCCTTCGGCCTGACGGTGACGCCCCGGTACTCCTGGTCCCAGGACGAGGCCCAGTACTACGACACGATCGCGGACCCGACCATGACCGCGACCTACGGCAACCGCTACGTCTTCGCTGATCTGGAGTATCGCCAATTCACGCTGGAGACCCGGTTCGACTGGACGTTCTCGCCGACTCTCACGTTGCAGGCGTACGTGCAGCCGCTGTTCGCGTCGGGACGGTACTCGGACCGCAAGGAGTTGGCGCAGCCGTCGACCTTCGACTTCAACCGCTACGGCCGGGACAACGGCTCGTCCATCGTGCACGACCCGGACGGCGACGCCGACAACCCCTGGCTCGTCACCCCCGACGGCGCCGACCCGGGCAACACCTTCCGCTTGGCGGACGAGGACTTCAACTTCAAGTCCCTGAAGGTGAACATGGTGCTCAGGTGGGAGTACACCGCCGGCAGCACGTTCTTCCTGGTGTGGACGCAGGATCGGGTGAACTTCGACCACCCCGGATCTTTCGAGCTGGGACGGGACACGCGGTCGCTGTTGGACTCGCCGGGCGAGCACATCCTGATGGTGAAGATCTCGCAGTATTTTTCGTTGTAGAAAAAGAACCGGCGGCGGACCTGCACACCCGCCGCCGGTTCACCGTCAGGCTGTCAACGCACCAGCATGACCTTCTCGATGGTGGCGACTTCCCGCGCCCGGAAGCCCACGAGATAGACCCCCGAAGCCATCTCCCGACCGGCATCGTCCCGACCACGCCACTCCAGTTCGTGGGTGCCCGTGGGCCAGAAATCGTCGGTCAGGACGGCCACCTGCCGACCCATCACGTCGTAAACGGTGACCGTGACCTGTTGGGGCTCGCGCACCGTGAAGGCGATGCTCGTCTGCGGGTTGAACGGGTTGGGGTGCACCCCGACAAGAGCCGTGGCCGTGGGCACATCATCCCCACCCAC
>JAUUZX010000468.1 GCA_030592025.1 bacterium
CTCCGGCCACCCAGCCCGCCCGTGGTTGACAGGCGTGTCGTTCCTTACTACAACTTGGCAGGATACAATGACCTCTTGGCCTCGTTGGGCCGCATCACCCCGGGCGGAACGCCGCCAGAACGGAGCCAAGGTCCCATGAGCGACCAGAATCACCGCAGAGCCATCATCGTCGGCAGCGGCCCCGCCGGGTACACGGCGGGCCTCTATCTCGGCCGCGCCAATATCCAGAACCTGATATTCGAGGGCGAGCAGCCCGGCGGCCAGTTGACCATCACCACGGACGTCGAGAACTATCCCGCCTTCCCCGAGGGCATCATGGGGCCCGAGCTCATGGAGAAGTTCAAGGCCCAGGCCGTGCGCTTCGGCACGGAGGTCGTGAGCGAGACCGTCGCCTCCATCGACTTCTCCGGGCGGCCGTTCAAGGTGACCACGAACAAGGCCGGCTACACCGCCGACGTCGTGATCGACACCACCGGCAGCAGCGCCCGCTGGCTCGGCCTCGACGACGAGGAAAGCTTCATGGGCAAGGGCCTGTCCGCCTGCGCCACCTGCGACGGCTTCTTCTTCCGCGACCAGGATATCGCCGTGGTCGGTGGCGGCGACACCGCCCTCGAGGAGGCCATCTTCCTGACCAACTTCGGCCGGAAGGTCACCCTCATCCACCGTCGCGACGAGTTCCGCGGGTCGAAGATCATGCAGCAGCGCGCCATCGATCACGAGAAGATCGACATCGCCTGGAACAGCGTCATCGAGAAATACCTGGCCGACGAGAACGGCAACCTGCGGGCGTTGCTGCTCAAGGACACCGCGGACGGTTCCACCCGCGAACTGCCGGCCACGGGCTGCTTCATCGCCATCGGTCACACGCCCAACACGGCCTTCCTGGACGGCCAACTGGACGTGGACGATAACGGCTACCTCGTCACCAAGTCCAACGTGACGGCCACCAACATCCCCGGGGTCTTCGCCGCCGGCGACGTGCAGGACCATGTCTACCGTCAGGCCATCACCTCGGCCGGCACGGGTTGCATGGCGGCCATCGAAGCGGAGCGTTGGTTGGCCGAGGAAGGCCTGTAGCGAGGCTGTCTTTTACGACATAACCCCCTGCCCCGGACGGGACACAGGAGGGCCGGCCCCGCTCCCGCGGCGCCGGCCCTTTTCGATGTCACCATGGATCTAGAACCGGAAACGCAACCCCATCATCGCCAGAACCTCGATCTTGGGCTGGCCGATGGCGTCATCCGCCGACTCGTAGTCGTAGCCGTCCCGCGGGTTGACGTGGTCGCCGCTCGGCAGGTAGGCCGTGTCGTGGCCCTCGATCGCGGCATCGGCGTACCAGTCGACGCCGGCCATGAGCACGAAGTCCATGCTCTCGGCCACGGTGAACCAGCTTTCGAGACCGCCGCCGGCACCCCAGGGGTTGCTCTTCACGTCGAAGTTCTCGTTGCCGCCGATGTAGTTGAAGTTGGCCTTGTAGCGGGCGTGACGGGGGCCGGCAAATACGTAGACCGTCTGCGGCCCCATGGTGAATGCGGGCACCATGAGATCGAAACGGAACTGCCAGGAGGTGGCGCTCTTTTCCGGATCGCCGTTGGTGTTGTCGTTGATGAAGACCTGCCGCGCGTCGTAGGGATCACCCGCCGAGGCGCCGTTGTAACCCAGGGTCAGCCGGGCCGAAATGGGCAGGTCCCGCGTGAAGTCCATGAAGGTGCCGGTAGCCTGGATACCGAGCCCACCCGTGTAACCGACGTTCAAGCCACTGTGGAAGGCACCGGCCAGCGCCGCCGGAGGCAGCGCCACAAGGGAGGCGATCAAGAGGGCCGTCGTCGTCACCAGGGTCTTCATGCTTTCCATCCTTCATTGAAATTGGAGAAGCAACATCTGTCGCAACACCGGCGCCCCGTCGCAAGAACCACACCGTTTCAGCCCGAGATGGCCCTCGGCGGTCCGTTGTGGCGTGTCCGGGCCAAGGACTCCGGCTCGCGCCCCCGTTCCGGCGACCCCACCGAGGAAAGAGGCCTCTTCATCTAGGGCCGGTCCCGCAGCAACTGCAGGAACTCCGCCCGGGTCTTCGATTCCGTCCTGAACGCCCCGAGCATCTCGCTCGTGGTCGCGTAGCTGTTCTGCTTCTGGATCCCCCGCATCATCATGCACAGGTGCTGGGCCTTGAGCACCACCGCCACACCCAGGGGCTGCAGGTTCTCCATGAGGCATTCCGCGATCTGGCGGGTCATGCGTTCCTGCACCTGGAGACGCCGGGCGTAGGTCTCCACGATCCGCGCCACCTTGGAGAGGCCCACGATCTTCCCGTTGGGGATGTAGGCCACGGACGCCTTGCCGAAAAACGGCAGCATGTGATGCTCGCACATGCTGTAGAAGTCGATGTCGCGGACGACCACCATCTGGTCGTAGTCGACGTCGAAGATAGCGTCGTTGATGAGGCGGACAGGGTCCACGTGGTACCCAGCGGTCAACTCCTCGTACATGCGAGCGACTCGCTCGGGTGTCCGCAGGAGCCCCTCCCGGTCCGGGTCCTCGCCGATGGACTCCAGGATGTCGCGCACGGCACACTCGATTGTGTTGGTGCATGCCTGCTCAGACACATCGAGGATATCGTTGCGGAATACGTCGTAGTTGGCCGGATGAATTTGCATCTTCGTGACCATTTTGATTCACCTCACCAGGTTCTGTGATGGGAAGTC
>JAUUZX010000202.1 GCA_030592025.1 bacterium
CGCGACCGTCGGCGAAGACGAGCCGGGCGCGGCGTTCCGGGTCGACCAGGCCGTACACCGCCGGGTCGGCGGTGGGGTCCTCCACGTCCACGCCACGGATGATGACCAGTGAGCCCAGCACGCCGTCGACCCGGGTCTTGGCCAGCGGTTCGTCCGTGGGCGACGTGAGGCGCCATTCCCAGGTCAGGCGGTCCGGTTGGGGGACGCTGCCGGTGGTGTCGTCCGCCGCGGGCTCCGGCGTGGGGAACTCCTTCGTGAACGTGCGCTCGCCTGCGGCGTCCCAGAGGGTGATGACGTCGACGTCGGCACGGTCCTCGTTGACGGCTTCCAACTCGAGGAAGTGGCGCAGGCGCGGCCGGCCGGGCCCGTCGTAGAGCCCCAGGGTGCCGAGCACGTCGGCCGTTGCCAAGTAGACCGTGGTCTCGCCGGGACGCCGCACGAACTGGCCCTGGGCACCGGGCACCTTGGCGCCCACGTCCAGGGCGATGATCTCGGCGCCGTCGGTGCCCCAGGCGCGGATCGT
Organism: bacterium; assembly: GCA_030592025.1. The sequence goes on from JAUUZX010000202.1 coordinate 524, forward strand.
CAAGGGCTGCCCTTCGTCGAGGCCGTAGCTCGCCAGCACGTCGGCGCTGTCGGAACGGTACTCGCCGCTCAGCCCGCCGAGGGCACGCAGCACACCGTCGAGGCGGCTCACGCTCGCCACGGCGTTCCAGGCGGTGGGCAGGATCCAGCCCTCGGGGCTGCGTTCCAGGACGAGGGCCTCGGGGTCGTCGCCGAAGCCGATCACCACGCGGGAGAGATCGTCCGACGTCCAGGCGCCGTCCAGCAGGACGGCCGTGGTCGGGCGGTTGGTGCTGCGCTGGTGGCTCGCGCGCTGCAGGTAGCTGACCCCTGCCAGGACGCAGGCCACGACCGCCAGGATCACCATGTGTTTGGTCTTGAGCATGGTCGTCTCCTCTCTAGCGGACGGCGCCGCGGCGCACGATCTCACGGTAACGGGTGGCTTCCTGACGGCGCATGGTGGCCCGGGTGATGCCGTAGGCCGTCAGCAGGAGCGGCACCAGGAAGACGACCACGATCCGCCACATGATCTTCTCGCTGGCGTTCACGGGCCGGATGACCCGTTGGGTGAGGGTCTTGCTGCGGATGGCCAGCAGTTCCCGGCTGCCCACCAGGTAGTCGACGGTGTTCAGCAGCAGCAGCGCGTTCTGGGGCGCCGCGATGATGCTGTCGTCGAACATCTTGGCCGAGCCGATGAGGAACAGGCTGCCGGGCCGGGGATCGACCGGTGTCGGTGGTGGGCCAGCGGCCGGCGGGTCCTCCGTGGCCGCCGGCCAATCGGGCGCATCGCTGCCCGCCCAGGCGTCGGGGAAGGTCCCCTCCACCAGCACGGCCAGGGGCTGGGGGCCGGCCTTGCCGTCGGTGGGCTGGGCGAAGGTCGCGCCGGTGACGGTGCCCTCACTCCAGTCGACCTGCCAACTGCTCCGGCTGCTCTCGATGAGGTTCGTCGCCTGCAGGCCGTGCTGGGACAGCTGCTCCGGCACGGTGGTCACCGGGGTGCCCCACAGGTAGAACAGGGTGCCGATGCGGTTGACCAGGGGCGATTCCTGCAGCATCTGCGCCTCGGTGATGCGGATCTGGATGGGCAGATGCACCGGCTCGCGGGTCTGCATGCGCAGACCGCCCAGGTTCACCTCCCGCGGCAGGTCGATGGTCTCCATGGAGGTGTCCATGAGGTGGTCGCCGCCCACCTTCAGGCCGATCTCCGTGAGCAGGGGTTCGAGCCCCGTCTCGAGCCGGGTGCCCGCGATGCTCCAGTTGCCGTTGTTGCCCGGGGTGTAAGTGTACTCGTGGTCCTGTACCGCCATGACCACGGGCATGCCGCCGCGCAAGGCCTGGTTGATCTCCCAGACCTGCCGCTCGTTCAGGGACGCGTTGCCCATGACGATGAGCAGGTCCGTGTCCGCGGGGATGGGGGAGGTCTCGGTGAGTTCGATGGCCACCGGTTCGTAGTGCCCCTGCTGGAGCAGTTCCTGGATGCGCGTGAACTGGTCGACCGGCTCCGGGGGTTGCATGCCCTGCTGCAGGTACATCATGGCCACCTGGGGGTCGACGGCCTTCTTCGGACCGTACACCGCCACCTTGGGGGTGCGATCCCGGGTGAGGCGATGGATGGGGCCGATGACGTCCTGCTCCAGGGCCGGCAGGTTCTGTGGCAGCAGGCGGGGCATGACCTCCTCGGGCTTGTCCATGTAGGCGATGGTCATGGCGCTCCAGACCAGCTTGACGCCGATCTCGTCCTTCTCCACCGACTGCACCTGGAAGGGCTGGATGCCCTTGGTGGCCAGGGTCTGCTGGAGGGCCTCGTCGTCCTGGGGATTGAAGACCGCGAACTCGATCATGCCTTGGGAGACCTGCTCGAAATTCCGCAGCTGTTCGGTGACGTCCCGCTCGAGGTTGCGCAACTGGGTCGGCATCTTGGCCGAGGGGGTGATGTAGAGCTTCACCTGCACCGGCACCTGCAGTTCCTGCAGGATCTTCACGGCCGCCGGCGACATGGTGAAGACGCGGTTGCTCGTCATGTCGACGCGGGCGCCGCGCAGGTTGCCCGTGACGTTGATCAGGAAGAAGAGGATCGCCGTCAACAGGACGATCGCCACGGCGAAGGTCAGACGGAAATTGCGTCGTTTGCTGCTCATGCTAGTACTTCCTCCCTTCCAGCCACAGGGTGTTGAGAACGAGGAAGACCCCGGTGAGGCCGACGAAGTAGGTCACGTCGCCCAGGGAGATCACGCCCCGCAGCATCATGTCGTAGTGGGTGGACAGGCCCAGATACTGCTGGAGGAAGGAACCGAGTCCCGGCACCCAGCCGTCGAAGGTCGCCGCGACGCCGGCCACGCCGACGATGAAGACCATGAAGCAGGCCATGATGCCCAGGATGACCGCGGAGATCTGGTCCCGCATGAGGCCGCTGGTGAAGGTCCCGATGGCCAGGTAGAGCGCCCCCAGCAGAGCCGCGCCGATGTAGCTGCTCCAGATGGCGCCCACGTCCGGGTTGCCCAGGATCGACACCATGACCGGCAGGGGCAGGGTGCCCGCCAGGGCGACCAGGTAGAAGGCCAGGGCGGCCAGGTACTTGCCCATCATGACGTCGCTGGCCCGCATCGGCAGGGTCATGAGCAGTTCGAAGGTCCCGAGGCGCTTGTCCTCGGCCCACAGGCGCATGCTCACGGCCGGGATGAAGAAGATGAGGAAGAAGGGCAGGTTCCCGAAGAAGGACCGCAGGTCGGCGGCCGCCGTCAGGAAGAAACTCGTCATGTACAGTCCCCCGTTGAGCACGAGGAACGCGATGATGAAGATGTAGGCGATGGGGCTGTTGAAGTAGGCGGCGAACTCGCGCCGGAAGATCGTCAGGGTCCCGTGCATCTAGACCACCTCCCGGGAGCGGCCGATATCCTGGACGGAGCGGCGGGTCAGGGCGATGAACGTGTCCTCGAGGCTGAACGGCGTCTGGTGGAGTTCGGTCAGGTCCCAGCCCTGGTCGCGGCCGAGGCGGTGCAGGTCGCCCAGCAGGTCGCCGTCGAAGGGACCGCGCACCTCGAAGCGGCAGCCGTCGTCCGACGGCAGGGGCACCACGCGGGTCACGCTGCCCAGGGCCTCGATCTCCGAACCCACGGTGGTGATGTCCGCGCGCGCGCCCAGATAGACGCGGTTGTCGCCCATGGCGTCGCGCTGGAGGTCGCCCACCAGGCCGTCGGCGATGATGCGGCCCTCGTTGATGATGACCACCCGGTCCGTGACCGGGCTCACCTCCTGCAGGATGTGGGTCGAGAAGATGATCGTCTTTGAACCGGCCAGGCTCTTGATCAACTCGCGGATGCCCAGGATCTGCAGGGGGTCGAGACCGCTGGTGGGTTCGTCGAGGATGAGGATGTCCGGGTCGTGGATGAGGGCCTGAGCCAGACCCGTGCGCTGCTTGTAGCCCTTGGACAGGTCGCCGATGGGCTTGTGGTACTCGGTCACCAGACCGCAGGCCTCGACGCACCAGTCGAGCCGTTCCCTCAGGCGCGCGCCGCTCAGCCCGCGGGCCTTGCCCACGAAACCCAGGTACTCCTGGACGTTCATGTCCGTGTAGAGGGGAACGTTTTCGGGCAGGTACCCGATGCGACCGCGTACGGCCAGGGGCTCGTCCAGGACATCGATGCCGTCGACCGTGACGGTGCCGCTGTCGGCCGCCAGGAAGGTCGTGACAATCTTCATGGTAGTGCTCTTGCCGGCTCCGTTGGGGCCGAGGAAACCGAGGATCCCGCCCTGGTCCAGGGAGAAAGACACCCGGTCGAGCGCCACCATGGTCCCGAAACTCTTCGAGACATCGCGCACTTCGATCATCGCGAGGACTCCTCCGAGGTTGGGGGGTTCATGGTCAACGTTGAAATGCGGCACCAAATATAGGCGCACGGGCCCCTATACTGCAACTGCGCCCTTTGGTTCCCGGTAGTGATGATTCGGCCGCCGGGCCGCTCAACGCAGGAGCATCAATTTCCGCGTGACGGGAGGCGCGTCGTCCTCGACCAGGCGCGCGAAGTACTGGCCGCTGCCCAGGGCGCGGCCCTGGTCGTCCAGGCCGTCCCAGGTCGCCGTGGCCGGGCCGGCGGCCAAACGGGTATCGACCAGACGGCGTACTCTCCGACCCCGCAGGTCATGGATGTCGAGCACCACCCGACCACCGCGCCTTACCTCGTACCGGAGCACGGTTCGGGGGTTGAACGGGTTGGGGTAGTTCTCCAGGCGACCGGTGGACGCGGCCGGCAGGTCGTCCCCGATCCCGCTGATCCCCGCGCCCCAGTCC
>JAUUZX010000189.1 GCA_030592025.1 bacterium
CCACGGAGTTGCCGTCGCGCCAGGCCGTCCGCACTTCCCTGCGTTGAGAACCGTGTTGAGAGGCTGACGGGAGTATCGCTGCTCCGGCGCGATCGATCGCCATGAACCAGCCGCGGCGCCAAGCCGGCACAAGCGGCCAGAAAGGACCCCCATGACCCACGAGCCGAAAAGCACCAACATCACCTGGTCCGATGGCGATGTGAACCACGAGGCCCGGGTTCGCCGCAACGGCCACGGAGCCGCCATCCTCTGGTTCACCGGTCTGTCCGGGTCGGGCAAGTCCACCCTGGCCCAGGCCGTGGAGAAGGCGCTGTTCCAACGGCGCTGCCAGACCTACATCCTGGACGGCGACAACGTCCGCTTCGGCCTGAACCGGGACCTGGGCTTCAGCCCCGAGGACCGCACCGAGAACATCCGCCGCATCGGCGAGGTGGCCAAGCTCATGATGGACGCCGGCACCATCTGCCTGACGGCGTTCATCTCGCCCTACCGCAGCGACCGCCATAGCGCCCGTGAGATCACCCCCGAGGGCAATTTCATCGAGGTCTACTGCAAGTGCTCCCTGGAGGAATGCGAGCGGCGGGACCCCAAGGGCCTGTACAAGAAGGCCCGTGCCGGCGAGATCCCCGAGTTCACCGGGATCAGCGCGCCCTACGAGGAGCCCGAGACCGCCGAGCTGGTCGTCGAGACCGACAAGGGCTCGATCGAGGAGTGCGTCGAGCAGGTCGTGGCCTACCTCAAGTCCAAGGATTTCCTGACCGCTCCGGCCAACTAAAGAATCCCGGAATAGATCTTGATACCACCCCCGTACGGGGAGTAGGTTAAAGTGGCCGCCACCCGGCTCCCGATTGGGGTGTGGGGCGGCCGTCGACATATTGAAAACAGGCCTATCCTCGGTCGTCAAAAGGACTTGGAAGGTGCCGTGCATGGGGCGCCGAGACCAGAGGCGGACATGAACATGACGGTACGTTTCGCTGCACCCGGCGTCAGGCGCCGGATCTGGACGTTTTTCGAACATTTGCTGCATGAAGATGGACCCTACGCAATCTTCCTGAAGACCCATCGCAAGGTGGCACAGGTGGGGTTGTACGTTCTGGCATGTACTGTTTCGTTCTTGATCGCGTTCATCCTGCGCTTCGAGTTGTCGGCGGTGGATGCGGCGCCGGTGCCCTGGGCTCCGTGGTTCCTCAAGAGCCTGCCGTTGATCCTCGCGCTGCGCCTTGCGGTGTACCTGGTCCTCGGGCTTCATCGGGCGTCCTGGCGTTTCGCCGGTGCGCGGGACGTGGTGCCGGTTCTGGTGTCCGTGACGGTGAGCACCGTCCTGGCCGTGCCCGTGCTGCTGGCGGCATGGGGCGGTTGGTTTCCCCGCAGCGTCCTGATCATCGATGCCCTGGTCTGCTTCATATTGCTGTCCGGTGCCCGTTTCAGCTACCGGCTGGTGGGGGAAATCATGGGCGGTGTCTTCCGCACCGGCCGCACGCCGGTGGTGGTGCTGGGCGCCGGCGCGGCGGGCAACATGGTCGTCCGCGGGATGCTCGACGGCGAGTTGGCCGCGTACCGGCCGGTGGCCCTTCTGGACGACGACCCCTTCAAGCAGGGCACCACCCTCCAGGGTGTTCCCGTCATGGGGCCCATCCGTGACGTGGCGGCCGTGGCCAAGGCAACCGGAGCCGCCGCCCTGGTCATGGCGTTGCCTTCGGCGAGCGGCCGGGAGGTCTACCGGGTGGTGCGCCATGCCCGCGGCATCGGGATCCCCCTGAAAACCATCCCGGATCTGGCGCGCATCCTCGCCGGCAGCGAGGTCGTGCCCCTCATCAGCGATTTCCGGGTGGAGGATCTGCTCTCGCGGCGTCCGGTGCGTTCCCGGGATCCCCAGATGCGCCGCTATCTGCGCGGTCGTACTGTCCTGGTCACCGGAGCGGCGGGCCGCATCGGTTCGGAGCTTTGCCGCCAGATCCACGAGCAGGGGCCCCGCCGCCTGCTCTGCCTCGACCGGGACGAGAACGGGCTGTTCCGTCTCGGGCAGGCGATGCAGAGGCTCGGCGGCGACGTAGAACTGGTCCCCCTGCTGGCGGACGTGCGCGAGCGGCGTCGTCTCGACGGGATCTTTGCATCCTGGCGCCCCGACGCGGTCTTCCACGCCGCGGCCTACAAGCATGTGCCGGTGCTGCAGACGGAGCCGGCCGAGGCCATCCGCAACAATGTGCTGGGCACGCGCAACGTCGTCGAGTTGGCCGACGCCCACGGCGCCGACGAATTCGTCCTCATCAGCACGGACAAGGCCGTCAACCCGACGAGCGTCATGGGGGCGACCAAACGCATCGCCGAGCGCGTCGTGCGGCACCGCAACCGCATCGGCACCACCCGCTGCAGCATCATCCGCTTCGGCAACGTCCTGGGCAGCAACGGCAGCGTCGTGGAGATATTCCAGGAGCAGATCCGTTCCGGGGGGCCGGTCACCGTGACCCATCCCGGGATCGAGCGCTACTTCATGACTGTCCCCGAGGCCGTTCATCTCGTGCTCGCGGCCGCTACCCTCGGACGGGGGGGCGAGACCTTCATCCTGGGCATGGGCGCCCCGGTGCGCATCGCGGACCTGGCAGAACAGATGATCCGCCTGTCGGGCCTGACCCCCGATCTGGACGTGCCCATCGTCTTCACCGGACTCCGGCCGGGAGAGAAGCTCTTCGAGGAATTGTGGACCGCCCGGGAGGAGCCCATGCCGACGGAGCACCCGGGCATCCGCCGGGCGGCGAGCGACGAGGAACTGGGGGGGGGGCTGGAGATCGAGCTCGAGAGGCTCCTGGCCGCGGCCGATCGCCGGGACGAAACGGCGTGCTGGCGCTCCCTGCTGCAACTCGTGCCCTCATTCCAGCATGGGGACCCGTCTGCGCCCAAGGCCCCGCGGCCCGCCGCCATACTGGCGGCGCCGGGGCCGCGAGCGACGTCACGGTCCCGGACCGCGGCCAGCCTGGACCGCAACGCGGCCATGGCGGGGAGCGGGCCCTCGGCGCGGGCAGCGGCGTCTGCCATATGGCCCGAATGACGCCGGCTCAGGTCCTCGCCCGCAGAGCCGAAATACCTTGCCTCGGCGGTTGATTCCGTCTATATTCCGCTCGGCTTGGCCGGAGCGGGACCGCATGTCCCGTCCGGTCGTCTGCCTGCTCATTCGTAGCGGGTCGGTTCAGTCTGTGAACTGAACTGGATCCTGCAGGTGTGAACCGAATGCCTTGACGCATCTGCAGGGGAACCGGCCTGCGGCCATCGTGACGCGGCACGCGTGACGTATTTAATCGGAGGTTCTCGACGATGGCACTCAGTAAGGACCAAAAAGAACAGGTCATCGACAAGCACAAGAAGCACGACGGCGACTCGGGTTCGCCGGAGGTGCAGATTGCGCTGTTGACCGAACGCATCAACACCTTGAGTTCCCACTTCAAGATGCACGCCAAGGATCATCATTCGCGGCGTGGCCTCCTGAAGATGGTCGGCCAGCGCAAGCGTCTGCTGGCCTACCTCAAGAAGAAGGACCTGGAGGGCTATCGCGCCCTCATCAAGGAGCTCGGCATCCGCGGTTGATGCCGACTTCTTCAGTGGCGTGTCCCGGTACCGATCGGTCGCGGCCCGGTGGGCTTGCGACCGATCCCCGTATAAGGGACGAATGACCGGCTGGAAGCGGCGTCCCGAGGCGCCGAAGTAGCGAGACGTGAGGAATGAATTGTTTACGGGTGCCGCGCAGGGCGTGGCATCCGCGCAAAGGGCGAGCGTCCGGAATGAGCCGGCGATCGGCCCACGCAAAGCGGCAAGAGAGGAAAACAAGAAAATGGAAAAGCACGTAGTCAGTCTGGAAATGAACGGGACGACCTTCTCCCTCGAGACGGGCCGCATGGCCAAACAGGCCAATGGTTCGGTCGTGGTGCGCATGGGCGACACCATGTCCCTGCTGACGGTGACGGCGGACAAAAGGCCCTCGGACCGGGACTTCCTGCCCCTGTTCGTGGAGTACCGCAACAAGACCTACGCCGCGGGCAAGATCCCCGGCGGCTTCTTCAAGCGCGAGGCGCGTCCCACCGAGCGTGAGACGCTGACCTGCCGGCTCATCGACCGGCCCCTGCGCCCCCTGTTCCCCGAGGGTTACCGTCACGAGACCCAGGTGGTGGCGTTCATCATCAGCGCCGACACCGATTTCCACGCTGATACCCTGAGCATCACCGCGGCTTCGGCGGCCCTGAACCTGTCGGACGTGCCCTTCACCCAGCAGGTGTCGGGTCTCCGCGTGGCCGACGTGGATGGGGAGTTCATCCCCAACCCGAGCCTCGAGCAGCTCGAGGAATCGACCATCGACCTCGTAGTCGCGGGCACCGACGACATCGTCTGCATGATCGAGGGCGAGTGTGAAGAGGTTCCCGAGGCTCGCCTGCTGGACGCCATCGAGTTCGCCCACACCTGGATCCGCAAGCTCAACGGCCTGCAGCGCGACCTGATGGCCGCCGCCGGCGTCCGCCAGAAGTGGGAGATGGTGATCGCCGAGGAGAACGTGGCGCTCACCGAGAAGGTCGAGTCCTTCATCGGCGCCGACCTCAAGAACGCCATCGTGGTCAAAGGCAAGTTCGAGCGTTCCGATGCCATGTCCGCCATCAAGGAGAAGGTGGCGGCCGAGTTCACCACCGAGGACGGCGAGCCCGATCCCGAGGCCCGCGAGGCTCTCGGCAGGGTCGAGAAGAAGCTCATGCGCGATATGATCCTTTCCGAAGGCAAGCGCACCGACGGCCGCGACCTGACCACGGTCCGGCCCATCTCCATCGAGAACGGCGTGCTGCCCCGCGCCCACGGCTCCTGCCTGTTCACCCGCGGCGAGACCCAGAGCCTGGGCACGGTCACCCTAGGCAGTAAGGAGGCCGAACAGCGGGTCGAGCCCCTGAACGGCGAGCAGTACTGGTCCTTGTACTACCTGCACTACAATTTCC
>JAUUZX010000462.1 GCA_030592025.1 bacterium
TCATCGTGCTGGACAACCTCATCGCCGGCGGACTGATCCGGCCGTTGATCGCCGTGTTCATCGACCCGCGGGTGGATGGCGAGAACCTGCGCGCCGATCAGTACATCCTCAACCCGCTGTTCGTCGACTTCGTGGCCGACGAGCTCGTCCCCGTCATCGACGCCACCTACCGGACCAGCACCGACCGCCGCGACCGGGGGATCCTCGGCACGTCCCTCGGCGGCCTCAACTCCGCCTGGTTCGCCCTCCAGGCCACCGACACCTTCCACCGCATCGGCATCCAGTCGCCGGCGTTCCAGGTGAGCGACGGGGCCATCGTCGGCATGTATGAGGATTCACCTCGGCTGGACGTGGACATCTTCATGTCCTGGGGCACCATCAACGACTTCGGTGAAACCACGCTGCGGTTCCAGGCCGCCCTCGACGCCAAGGGCTACGACTACACCCACGTTGTCGTGAACGAGGGGCACTCCTGGGGGAACTGGCGGGCGCTCTTGGACGATGTACTGGTGGCGTTTTGGCCGGGAGAGTGAGAACGCGACGGATGGCCAATCACCCGGCGGCGGCGCGCCCCTCAATCTTCCGAGGGCCTCGCCTCGAGCAGACCCACATCATCCAGGATGACGAAAAAGGCCGGGACCAGGAACAGCGATGAGACCGTCGCCGTGAACAGGCCGAAGGCCAGGCTGGCGACGAGGGGGATGAGAAGTTGCGCCTGGGTGCTCGTCTCGCTGAGCAGGGGCAGCAGCCCCGCGATGGTGGTCAGCGAGGTCAGCACGATGGGGCGGAAGCGATCGCGGGCCGCCTGCCGACCGGCCTCCGCGACGTTCGCCCCTTCCGCAAGGCGGTCCTTGAGGAAGGTTACAAGCAGGATGTTGTCGTTAACCACCACACCGGCCAGGGTCGCGAATGCCACCAGGCTGGGCATGGTCAGGTCCAGCCCCAGGGCGAGGTGCCCCCAGACGACGCCGATCAGCCCCATGGGGATCGCCAGGAGCACGGCGAAGGGCTGAATGTAGTTGCGGAACTGGAAGGCCAGGATCAGGAAGACTCCGATGAGTCCGATCAGCAGGTTGGTCCCCAGGGAATTCCCCGTGTCGGCGCTGTCCTTGTCCTGCCCCTGGGACGAGAAACGGATCCCCGGGTACTTCTTCTTGAGTTGGGGGATGAAGTTCTTCTTCAGGGAGCCCATGATCTCGCGGGCGTTAGCCACGTTGGTGTCGATTGCGCCTTGAACCGTGATGGTGCGCTGCCCGTTGACCCGGTGGATGCGAGCGAAGCCCCGGGTTTCCACGATCTCGGCGACGGCGCTGAGGGGGACGAGCCCGCCGTCGTTCGTACGGACGTCGAGGTAACGCAGGTCTTCCAGGCTGCTGCGATCCGACGCGGCGAGGCGAACCGTGAGGTCGTGGGCCTCACCGCCCAGCAGCACTTCAGTCCCGGTGCCGCCGTGCAGCGCGCCCCGGACCTCGTCGGCTATGCCCCGCGCGGTGACGCCGAAGCTGCCCGCGGATTTCTTCATGTGGATGCGCACTTCGGGCTTACCGGGGCGCAGATCGTCGGAGAGATCCGCAATCCCCGTGAAGCCCGCCAGGTAACCTTGCAGCTCCAGGGACGCCTTCTTCAGAATCTCCGGTTGGCGACCCTGGATGCGCAGATCGATGGCCTTGCCCGCGACGCCGCGTTCCTTGTCGGTAAACTTCAGGGAAATGACGTCCGGCACGTCGCCGACCAGTTCTCGCCAGCGCCCGATCATCTCGTCGACGGTGCCGTCCCGTTCCTCGGCCGCCAGCAGGTCGGCGCTCACCGTCGCCAGATGGGGCCCGCTCTCGAACGCGTCGACATTGACGTTGTACAGCACTGTGATGTTCTTCACCATGCGCTTCCCGCCGGACTGCCTCGCCGAAAATTCTTCGTCCAACTGCTCGAGGGCGCCGACAACCCCGTCCACGATCTCGTCCGTGAGCTCAAGGGGCGTGCCCTGGGGCAGCAGGACACGGGATTGGATGATGTCGCTCTCCAGGTCCGGGAACGCCCGGTACTTCAGCCAGCCGGCCGGGATGGTGGCGTAGGAAATGAGCACCGCCGCGATCAGAACACCGAGAGACAGGTAGGGCCTGCGGACGACCTTGTCGACCAGCGGCAGGAAGAAATCGTCGCGCAGCCTTTCGAACCGGGCGTCGAACCAGGCCTGGAATCTGCTGCGCTCCCCTTTGCCAGGTTCCTTCATGCTGTGCCGCAGGTGCGCCGGCAATATCAGAAATGCCTCGACCAGACTGACAATCAACGTGATCAGCAAAACTGCGGGCATGTACTTGAGCACCGCGCCCATCTTGCCGGACAGGAAGGCGAGGGGCCCGACGATCAGCGCCGTCGTCATGAAGGACGAGAGGACGCCGGGCATCACCTGTCGCGTGCCGTCGATCGCCGCGTCCAGGGGGCTCTTGCCGCGCCGCAGATGCGCGGCGATGTTCTCGGAAATGATGATGGCGTCGTCCATCAAGAGGCCGATGGCGACCAGAAGCCCGACCATGGTCATCATGTTCAGCGTGTAGCCGAGGGCTTCCATGGCGAAGATCGACGCCATGAATGACACCGGCAGGCCCATGGTGACCCAGAAGCTGAAGCGGAACGAGAAGAACAGCCACATGGTCAGGAACACCAGCACCAACCCCTGGGCCCCGTTGCTCGCGAGGATGCGCAACCGCTCCCGGATATTGCTGGTGACGTCCGA
>JAUUZX010000425.1 GCA_030592025.1 bacterium
GATGCGCGACAGGGTGAGCATGACCCGGATGGTCTGGCCGTCGCGGTCGACGAGCTCGGCCTCGTAGCGGGTGGGCGCCGTGACTCCGTCGATCATGGTTTGCCAGTGGCACCGGCCGCTCTCCAGTTCGGCGGCGGTGGGCCGCACCAGGTCGGCGACGTCGAGGGTCGCGAACTCACGTCTGCCGTACCCCACGAGTTTGAGCATGCTGGCGTTGGCGAAGAGCTCCTCGCCGCCGATGGACATGAAGATCGACTCGCCGGCCGACTCCACCAACGAACGGTATTTTTCTTCCGACCCCCTGAGCGCCGCCGCCGCCTGCACCCGCCCGCGCTCGGCCTGGAAGCTCGTCCGCAGCAGGATGACCAGCAGGGCCGACACGATGGCCAGGATCAACAGCGCTGCGGTTTGCAGACGGCTCGTCACGGCCGCGACCTCGGCGTCGACGTCGTCGGTGTACACGCCGGTGCCGATGATCCAGCCCCACGGCGCGAATCCCTTGACGTACGAGAGCTTCGGGACGATGCGCCCGGGGTCGTCCTTCCACTGCCACATGTAGTTCACGTAGCCGTCGCCGTCCCGCTCCACGACCCGCACCATCTCCACGAAGATGAGCTTGCCCTGGGGGTCGGCGAATCGCGACAGGTCGTCGCCCTCCAGGTCGGGGCGGTAGGGGTGCACGATCATCCGCGGCTGCATGTCGTTGATCCAGAAGTAGTCCTTGCCCTCCTGGCCGTAGTGGAGACTGCGCACCTGCTCGATGGCCGCGGTCTGGGCCTCGGCGCGGGTCAGACGGCCGGAGCGTTCCTCGGCCTCGAAGCGGGCCATGATGTTCCAGGACGACTCGGTGAGTTCGCGGATCATCAGCCGTTTCTGATCCATCACGGCGCGGCTCAGGGAGGGCAGGAAGGAGAAGAACACCACCCCCGAAAAGAGCCCGATGGCCAGCAGCGCCGGCAGGATGGATCGCAGGACGAGTCGCTTCATGGGTTCTCCGGTTCGGAATCGTTGGTTCCCTGCTCACCGTCGAGGATAACTCATATCCATTCTCTTTGTGATTCTTTTAACGGGGTGTTAGCTTTCTCCCTGCGATGCGGTGCCCGAGCCCCAGCGCGCTCTCAAACCCTTCCCCTGGAGGACGTCATGCATCACGAACCCGCGCAGGACTCCGGTCCCGATCCTGCAAGCCGCTACAAGACCCGCCTCGGCGTGGGGATGTTCTTCCTCTACTTCGCCGTCTACGCCGGCTTCGTCTTCATGAACGTCTTCAACGAGGGCCAGGCCATGCAGATGATCGTCTTCAAGGGCCTGAACCTCGCCGTGGTCTACGGTGTCGGGCTGATCATCTTCGCCCTCGTGCTCGCGCTCATCTACAACTACCTGTGCACGAGCAAGGAGAGCGAACTCGCCGGACAGACCGACGGCGGGGAGGAGAGCGCATGAATCTCCACGGCACACCCCTGGCCATCGCCATCTTCGCCCTGTTCGTGGTGATGGTGCTGTTTCTCAGCTACTTCTTCGCGCGCAAGGCCAAGTCCGCCGCGGGCTACTACGCCGCCGGCGGTCAGATCCACTGGGCGGTCAACGGCATCAGCTTCGCCGGCGACTACCTGTCGGCCGCGTCGTTCCTCGGCATCTGCGGCATGATCGCCACCCTGGGTTACGACGGGTTCCTCTACTCCATCGGCTACCTGGCCGGCTGGATCGTGGCGCTGTTCGTCGTCGCGGAGCCCATGAAGCGCATGGGCAAGTTCACCTTCACCGACGCCCTGGACGCGAAGTTCGACAGCCGCGGCATCAAGCTGGCCGCCGCCATCTCCACTCTGGTGGTGTCGATCTGCTACCTCATCCCCCAGATGAACGGCGCCGGTTCGCTGGTGGGCCCCCTGCTCGGGCTGCCCCACTGGGTCGGCGTGATCCTCGTCGGCGTCATCGTGATCACCATCGTGGCCACCGCCGGCATGACCTCGACCACCTACGTGCAGTTCCTCAAGGGCGGATTGCTGCTGATCTTCTCCACCATCCTGGTGATCTTCCTGCTGATCCGCGGCCTGAGCACCGAACCTCCGAGCCTCACCGGCGATGACGGCAAGTCCCTGCTCAACGTCCCCGAACAGACCACCGAGGCTCACCTGCTCGGCCAGGGCTACGTGCTGAACCACACCGCCGGCGACCTGCTGAAGTTCACCGGCGAAGATGGCGTCTCATGGTGGAAGAAGGATGCGGACGGCACCCTGTGGCAGGCCCAGTGGAGCAATGCCACGCTGGTCAACGGCGAGCCCGACGGGCTGCTTTTCCCGGTAGGCCGCATCAAGAGCATTGGCGGTCTCGACGCGGAAGAGGCGGCGGCAGGTACCGGTTCGTTGAATCCGGTGAGCTTCCTGGCCCGCCTGACCCACCCGGACACCCGGATCGAGCAGTGGCACAAGGCCACCGTGTTCGATGAGACGGGTGAGAAGTACACCGTCCACTACCCGAAGACCGTCACCGGCACGGACCAGATGAAGCCGGGCGTGAAGTTCAAGGTCAAGACGCCCTGGGAAAAGGCGAACTTCGTGTCCCTGATGCTGGCCCTGTTCCTGGGCACGGCGGCGCTCCCGCACATCCTGATCCGCTACTACACGGTGCCCAGCCCGGCCTGCGCGCGGAAGTCGACCATCGTGGCCATCGCCGCCATCGGCTTCTTCTACTTCCTGACCCTGTTCATGGGCCTGGGTGCCGCCACGAACGGGACGGTGAACCCCGCGGACAGCAACATGTCGGCGCCGTTGTTGGCCATGTCGTTCGGCGGTGTGCTGTTTGCCATCATCTCGGCCATCGCCTTCGCCACGGTCCTGGGTACGGTGGCCGGCTTGATCGTGGCCGCCTCGGGCGCCGTGGCCCATGACCTCATGGACCGCTTCGGCCGGATGGATCTCAGCGACCACCAGAAGGTGCGCGCCGGCAAGTTCGCCGCCTTCGCCGTGGGC
>JAUUZX010000299.1 GCA_030592025.1 bacterium
CCTGGCAGACGCAGCGACCCGCGTCGTCGATCTGGCCGGCGCGACGGTCGTGCCCGGTCTCATCGACAGTCATTGTCACCTCCAGGGTCTCGGCAAGGCGCTGGCGCAGATCGATTTCCGTGGGACACCTTCCGCCGCCGCCTGCGTGGAACTGGTGGCCGACACCCTCGGCGACGGCTGGATCGAGGGCCGCGGCTGGGACCAGAACGTCTGGAAGGGCGGCGCCTACCCCAACAGTGCGCTGCTGGACGCCGTGACCGGCGATCGTCCCTGCCAACTGCGCCGGGTCGACGGCCACGCCTCCTGGGTGAACTCGGCCGCCCTGGCCGCCGCCGGCATCACCGCCACCACGGCCGATCCCGAGGGCGGCCGCATCCTGCGCGACAACGACGGGCAACCCACCGGCGTCCTCATCGACAACGCCGCCGACCTGGTGCGCGCGGTCATCCCCGAGCCCACCATCGCCCAACGTCGACGCAGGATTCTCCTGGCCCAGGACCACTGCCTGGCCCACGGCCTGACCGGCGTGCACGATGCCGGCATCTCCTGGGAGAGCACAGGGCTGTACGAGGAGATGGCCACGGGCGGCGAACTGAAGCTGCGCTACTACGGGATGCTCACCGACGAGGAATCGACCCTCGCCGCCGGCTTCGCCCACGGCCCTTTGTTTGCCAGCGACAACCTCGTCACCGTGCGCACCGTCAAGCTCTACGCCGACGGCGCCCTGGGCAGCCGCGGCGCCATGCTGCTGGTCGACTACAGCGACGAGCCGGGCCAACGGGGCCTCAACGTCACCCCCCGCGACCACATGGCCGACGTGGCCCGCCGCGCCGCCGACGCCGGCTTCCAGGTGGCCACCCACGCCATCGGCGACGCCGCCAATCGCCTCGTGCTTGATGTCTATCAGGAGATCCTTGCCGAGAAGGGACTGGCCGACGTCCGCTGGCGGGTGGAGCACGCCCAGATCCTCGACCCGGCCGACCTGCCGCGCTTCGCCGAACTGGGCGTCGTCGCCGCCATGCAACCGGTCCACTGCACCAGCGACATGGACTGGGCCGACGAGCGTCTGGGCGAGGACCGTCTGGCCGGCGCCTACGCCTGGCGCAGCCTCCTGGACTCGGGCGCCCACGTCTGCTCGGGCACCGACTTCCCCGTCGAGAAGGCCAGCGCCCTGGCCGGTCTCTTCGCTTCCCGCACCCGCACCCACCCCGACGGCACGCCCTTGGGCGGTTGGCAGCCCCACGAATGCCTGGACGGCCGCACCGCCCTCGAACTGTACACCGCGGGCGGGGCCTGGGCGGCCTTCGCCGAGGATGAGCTCGGACGCGTCAAAAATGGGTTCCGAGCCGATCTGACGGTGCTGGACGGGGATCCGGTGGCGTGCGAGCCGGCGGAATTGCTCGCCATGAAGGTGCGCATGACCGTTGTCAACGGCGTTATCGTTTTCGAGTAGTGCCGAGGCGGTTTCTTCGATATCCGTGAGCGATTCGCAACATATTTAGGGTATGATAGTGTCAGAATCATGGTCATTTTCCCCTTGAAAGGACCTACCCGTGAAGTCCACGACCCTCGTCCTCGCCATGCTCTTCCTGCTCATCGGCAGCGCCACCGCCCTGGCTGACAGCGGCCCCATGACCCTGCGTGGGCCCGTCGCCGCCCACTTCGCGGTGCGATCCGTCGAAGCGTTGCCCCTGGTGGCGGTCCAGCCCTTCGACCGGGAGTTCGTGCGCCAGGAAGACCTGGAGCGCCTCGACGCCGGCCTCCCCCCGCGCTTCGCCCTGCCCGAGGACGTCTTCATCACCCCCGGCACCGACGGCGTGTGGGAAGAGCTTGACGGGGACTTCGACGTGTGGCGCCTGCGGGTGCAGGCCCCGGGAGTCCTCTCGGTGAACTTCGGATTCGACGCCTACCGCCTGCCCAAGGGCGCGCGCCTGGCCATCCATCCCGCCCTCGATCTGGTGGATGGCGACAAGCGCGGCGTCCACGTCTTCACCGATGTGGACAACGAGGACCACGGCCAGCTCTGGACCCCCGTGGTCCTGGCCGACGATGTGGTCATCGAGCTCGTCATGCCCAAGGAATCGCGCCACGATTTCGAGTTGGCCCTGACCTCGGTCAACCGCGGCTACCGGCTCTTTGGCGAGGCACCGGACAAGGCTGGCACCTGCAACATCGACGTGGTCTGCCCCGAGGGCGACGACTGGCGCCTGGAGATCAACTCCGTGGCGGTCTACTCCACCGGCGGTTCGACCTTCTGCACCGGCTTCATGGTCAACAACACGGCCCAGGACGAGACCCCCTACTTCCAGACCGCCTACCACTGCCAGATCACGGCGTCCAACGCGGCGTCCCTCGTGGTGTACTGGAATTTCCAGAGCCCCCTCTGCGGGCAGCAGGGCGGCGGCACCCTGACCGACTTCCAGACCGGTTCGACCTTCCGGGCCGCCTCGTTGGCGTCGGACTTCACCCTCGTCGAGCTGGACGATCCGCCCAACCCCGACCACAACGTCAGCTACGCGGGTTGGAACCACGGCACCGAGGACTTCCCCTGGGTGGTCGGCATCCACCACCCGGACACGGACGAGAAGAGCATCAGCTTCGAGAACGACCCGACCACCACCACCAACTACCTCCAGACGGCGGTGCCCGGCGACGGCAGCCACGTCCGGGTCACCGACTGGGACCTGGGCACCACGGAGCCCGGCTCGAGCGGGTCGCCGCTGTTCGACAACAACCACCGGGTGGTGGGCCAGCTCCACGGTGGCTACGCCGCCTGTGGCAACGACCTGTCCGACTGGTACGGACGTGTCTCCTACTCCTGGGACGGCGCGTCCAGTGCCACCCGCCTGCGCGACTGGCTGGATCCCGGCGCCACCGGGGCCGTCACCGTCGACACCCACGCCCCCTGGGCCACCGGCCTGGCGGTCGCCCCCGGTTCGGGCTTCAGCGCCGAAGGTCCCGTCGGCGGTCCCTTCACGCCGACCCAGACGGTCTACACCCTGACCAACCGCAGCGACGTCCCCATGGACTGGTCCGCGGCCGCCGATGTGGGCTGGGTGGATGTCGTCCCGTCCAGTGGCACCATGGCCGCCAGCGGCACCGTGGACGTCACCGTCTCCGTCAACGCCACGGCCGACGCGCTGCCCACGGGCCTGCAGCTGGGGTCCGTCGCCTTCATCAACCTGACCGACGGCCAGGGCGACACCAGCCGCCCCTTCGCGCTGCAGGTCGGCGTGCCCGAGCTCGTGGACAGCGAACCCCTCGATACCGACCCGGGTTGGACGACCAGCGGCCTCTGGGCCTTCGGCGTCCCCTTGGGCGGCGGCGGCGACCACGGCGGCACCGACCCCACGGCCGGCGCCACCGGCACCAATGTCTACGGCTACAACCTGGCCGGCGACTACGAGAACAACCTCACCGAGCAACACCTCACGAGCACGGCGTTCGACTGCTCCAACCTGACGGCCGCGTCCCTGCGCTTCCAGCGTTGGCTGGGCGTGGAGGTCCCCGACTGGGACCACGCCAGCGTGTCGGTGAGCAACGACGGCGTGAACTTCACGACGGTGTGGAGCAACTTCACCGAGTTCGCCGACGCGGCCTGGATCCCCGTCGAGATGGACATCAGCGCCGTCGCCGACGGCCAGGCGACGGTCTACCTGCGCTGGACCATGGGCACCACCGACGGCAGCTGGCAGTACTGCGGCTGGAACATCGACGACGTGGAGATCTGGGGCCTCGTCGACGGCCTGTCGTCCGTCCCCGGTGCGCCCGATGCTGCCCTGCGCCTGGCCAGCCACCCGAACCCGTTCAACCCGAGCACGACGCTGGCCTTCACCCTCGAAA
>JAUUZX010000055.1 GCA_030592025.1 bacterium
ATGACAGACAGGCCGCTAGCGATCCAGGAAATACTGAGTGGGCGGATCTTCAGAACACGCTGCGAGTTGCCGCCTCGTTGGGGTGCGTACTACGAACGAAGTGTGGGAACCAGGGCGTTGGCGAAGCAGAGGCGGCATGAGTTGAAGATGGCGTTCTAGAGACCCCCCCTCACCGGTCACACCGGCAAGAGGAGCAGGAAAGACACATTTTCGGAGGCACAACCTTCACCTCGCCGTGGCCTAGGCCAGGATCTACCATGCTGCCAAATCGGTTCCGGTATCTGAACGGAGGCTTCCATGCTCAGCATGACAGGATTCGGCAGCGGCGAGGTCCAGCGCGGGCCGTTGACGGTGACCGTGGAGTTGCGGTCGGTCAACCATCGCTTCCTGGACGTGGCCCTGCGCCTGCCCGGTCTGGCGGCGCCCCACGAGATCGACGTCCGCCAGTACCTCAAGGAGAACGTGGCGCGGGGGCGGGTGTCCGTATCGGTCACCACCCAGGTCCAGCAGGACCCGTCGGCCGCGACCCTCGACGGCGACCGTCTGGCCCGGTCCCTGGCCCTGCTGCAGCAGGCGGCCGAGGGCTTGGCCAAGACCACGGGCCGTCCCCAGGAGATCGGCCTGGAGCATCTGCTGGCGGTGCCGGATCTGCTCAAGGCCGACGACGCCGATGTGCCGGCAGAAGATGTGAAGGCCGCGTTGCTCGAGGCCCTGGCCGAGGCCACGGCCGGGCTCCAGAAGATGAAGCAGGTCGAGGGGCAGGCCCTCGTCGACGAGATGAACGGGCGGCTGGCCACCATCACCGACGGCCTGGCCAAGGTGAATGTCCTGGCGCCCCAGGCGGCTGCGGAGATTCAGCAACGCCTAGACGAGCGTCTGGCCAAGCTGCTGAGCGAGCCCCTCGAGCCCCAGCGTCTGGCCCAGGAAGTGGCCCTGCTGGCGGACAAGGCCAACATCAACGAGGAGTGCGAGCGGCTGGGCATCCACCTAAAGACCTTCAGCGCGACCCTCGCCGAGGGCGGGCAGGTGGCCAAGCGCCTGAATTTCCTGCTGCAGGAGATGCACCGTGAGGTGAACACCATGGGCAGCAAGACGAACCTCATGGAGATCACCCAGCTCGTCATCGGCATGAAGGACGAAGTCGAGTCCCTGCGCGAACAAGTGGCCAACCTGGAGTAGCCCATGATCGTCCTCATCACAGGTCCCAGCGGCGCGGGCAAGAGCACGGTCATAGCCGGTTTCATGTCCGCCGACCCCCGCCTGGCCTTTTCCGTGTCCACGACCACCCGGCCGATCCGCGGGGGCGAGGTCGACGGCCGGGACTACGATTTCGTGGACGACGCCCGCTTCGACAAGCTGGTCGCCGCGGACGCCTTCGTGGAGTGGGCAAAGGTCCACGGCCACCGCTATGGCACCCGCCGCTCCATGCTGGACGCCATGGCCGCCGAGGGTCGCATTCCGGTGCTGGACATCGACGTCCAGGGCGGGGTGCAGGTCATCCCGCAGTTCGGCGACGAGCTCGTGTCGGTGTTCCTCTTCCCGCCCTCCTGGGAGGACCTGGAGGGCCGGCTGCGGGGGCGGGCCACGGACAGTGACGAGGTCATCGCCGGCCGCCTGGCCACCGCCCGGCAGGAGGTTGGCTACGCCGACCGCTACCGCTACTGGGTGGTCAATCACGAAATAATGGACGCTGTGGCCCGTTTGGGAGCGATCCTGGCGGCCGAGGAGGCCCGCGCGACATCCTGGCCGGAGCCGCCCCTGACCCCCTGAGAGCGCGCCCAACGCCCTGAGGACCTTGCAATTCCCCGATAAAGCGTTAATGTTAGCCGGTTGCTGAAAACGCGATGGGAGCGTGTGCCCCGTCCGCGATGCGTCTTCGTGTCGCCGATTTTCGGGCCCGCCCCGCGGGACGCCAACTGTGAGGAACGTCTGCATGACCTACATTCCGCGCCAACAGGTGACCAAGCTGGTCTCCAACAAATTCAAGGCCATCAAGATCGTGGCGTTGGAGGCGCGTCGTCTGAACGAACGCGCCCACAACTTCAACGTCAGCCTGCCGGGGAAGATCACGACCCTGGCCGTGAGCCGCTTCATCGACGGGAAGGTCGAGTTCTACGACCAGAAGGAGCGCGCCCGTCAGGCCCGGCTCGAGAGGGAGCAGGAAGAGGAGGAATAGGCCATGACCCACGGCCGCGTCCTCCTGCTCATCACCGGTGGCATCGCGGCCTACAAGGCTTGTTTTCTGGCCCGTCTGCTCCAGCAGACGGGCTTTTCCGTGCGCGTCGCCATGACCGACGCCGCCCAGCGCTTCGTGGGCCCGGTGACCCTGCGCGCCCTCACGGGTCACGCCGTGGCCACGGACATCTGGGGCGACGGCCAGAGCGAGGCCCTCGACCACATCGAGTACGCCCGCTGGGCCGACCTGGTCGTGGTGGCCCCCGCCACGGCGAACCTCCTGGCCAAGGCGGCCGGAGGCATCGCCGACGACATCGTCACCACCCTGCTGCTGGCTTCGCCCTGCCCCGTACTCATGGCCCCGGCCATGAACGACAACATGTGGCGGCATGCCGCGACCCAGGCGAACCGCGCGACCCTGGATGAACGGGGCGTCCGGTTCGTGGGACCGGGCAGCGGTTGGCTGGCTTGCGGCACCGTGGACGAGGGGCGCATGGCCGAGCCCGAGGAGATCGTGGCCGCCGTGCGGGAGATGGCCGCCGAACTCGACATCTCCGGGGACGCAACGGACATGGCCGGCCCCTGGGCGGGCCGCAAGGTCACCGTCACCGCCGGCCCCACGGCGGAGCCCATCGATCCCGTGCGCAGCGTCGTGAACCGTTCGAGCGGCGCCATGGGTTACGCCCTGGCCCAGGCCGCGGTGGACGCCGGCGCCGAGGTCACCCTCATCAGCGGCTATGTCCACCGGAATCCGCCCCGGGGCCTGGCCGGCTTCGTGGGCGTCATGACCGCCCGGGACATGGCCAACGCCGTCGCCGCCGCCCTCGACCAGGGCTGCGACTGGTTGCTCATGGCCGCCGCCGTGGCCGACTTCCGGCCCGTCGCCACCGCCGACGCCAAGCTCAAGAAGGACGACCTGGGCGACGTCTGGACCCTCGAGCTCACCCGCAACCCGGACATCCTGAAGGACGTCGTGCCCGGGCATCGGGGTGCGGACACGACGGTGGTCGGCTTCGCCCTGGAGACGAGCGACCTCGTGGCCATGGCCCAGGCCAAGCTGCGCGCCAAGGGCCTCGATTTCATCCTGGCCAACGACCCCACGGCCAAGGGCGCGGGCTTCGGCGACACGGACCATCAGGTCACGCTGCTGGGGCCGGAGGGCGTCCTCTGGGAGAGCGAATCCATGCCCAAGCCGCGCCTCGCGGCGCACATCCTCGACCGCCTGGAGGCGGCCCGTCGGGAGGGTGGCCGGTGACCGGTGGGGGCGACAGCCGCGACGCCGTCCTGCGGGACTTCATGACGTGGCTCGAGCAGAACGACCCCGACGGAGGCTGGTACCTGGACGAGGGGGAGGTCGCGCCGCCCGCCGATGAGGCCAAGCCCGTAGCGACCAAGGAGCCCGCCGCCGCCCCGTCGCCGGCGGCCGAGGCGCCGCCCAAGTCTTCCCGCAAACTGTCCGCCCGCGACTTGCCCCCCCTGGACCTGACCCCGGAATTCCGTCGCAGCAGCGATCTCTTCGTGGCCGAGACCCTCGGCCTCATCGGGCGCCACCCCGACGCCGGCCAGGGTCTGGCCCCTGATCCGTACTTGTTGGAGGCCGACGGCGACAAGGCCGTGGCCCTGGCCCGTCTCAGGGACGAGGTCCTGCCCTGCATCGCCTGCCCTCTGGCCGAGGGTCGCAAGAACACGGTCTTCGGCGCGGGCAACCCCGACGCGGAGATCTTCTTCATCGGCGAGGCCCCGGGCAGGGACGAGGACGAGCAGGGGGAGCCCTTCGTGGGCAGGAGCGGCCAGTTGTTGACGAAGATCATCGGGGCCATCGGGCTGGGACGGGACGACGTCTACATCGGCAACATCCTCAAGTGCCGGCCCCCGCAAAACCGCGACCCGGTCCCCGACGAGGTGACCGCCTGCGAGCCCCACCTCAAGCGTCAGTTGGCCATCATCCGGCCCCGGATCATCTGCTGCCTCGGCCGCATCGCCGCCCAGACCCTCCTGGGCACCGGCGCCCCCCTGGGCCGCCTGCGGGAGACCGTGCACTTCTACGCCGGCGTGCCCGTCATGGCCACCTACCACCCGGCGGCGCTGCTGCGCAACCCCGACTACAAGCGGGCCACCTGGGACGACATCCGTCGCCTGCGCCTGCTGCGCGACGCCCTGGTCGCCCGCGACTGAAAAATCTCGGCAGGAAAATCAGGGATCCAGCAACACCGGCATGCCCATGGCCGGCCAGATCCACTTGACGAAAACAGCGATGACCACGAGCAGGATGACGCTGGGCGGCACGCCGTAGAGGAAGAACTCCCGCGTGCGGAACTGGTGGCTCTCGAAGGCGATGGCGTTGGGCGCCGCGCCCACCAGGAGCATGAAGGGCATGCCCGCCGCGGCGAGGGCCGCGTACATCACGACCTCTGGCGCGACGCCGACGTACCGGGCCATGACCAGGGCCACGGGCAGGGTGACGGCGATGGCCGCGACGTTCACGAGGAC
Source organism: bacterium (assembly GCA_030592025.1). The sequence goes on from JAUUZX010000055.1 coordinate 4,666, forward strand.
GTTGGTCATGGCCAGCACGAAGAGCGTTGTGCCCATGATGAAGGCCAGCCAGGGCGCGCCGTGGAGCACGGAGAGCCAACCGACGGCAAGCCAGGCCGCGGCTCCTGTTTGCCACAGACAAAACCCCAGGCTCATGGCGCCGCCGAAGAGCAGCACGATGTTCCAGGGGATGGCCTCCAGGTCCTTGAGCTTGAGCACGCCGCCGATGAAGAAGAGCATGGCTGCCAGCAGCATGATGGCGGCCTTGTCGATGTGGGCCAGGGCCGGCACGAAGGAGCGCAGCATGAGGATGGTGATCACCGCCAGGGCGATCACCACGGTGGCGATCTCCCGTTTGGTGGCGGGCCCCAGGTCGGCGTAGAGGGTGCGGGCTTTCTCCTGGAGGCCGGGCAGCTCGGCCCGTTCGGGCTTGAAGACGATGCAGACGTAGCCCCACAACAACAGGACCATGAGCCCGCCCAGGGGCGCCATGTAGTGGGTGAGCTCCCAGAAGGTGACGTCACGGCCGGTGAGTTCGCGGAAGAAACCGATGGCCACCGCGCCCCGGGCCGCGCCCAGCAGGGTGATGATCGAGCCCGCGCCCGCGGTGTAGGCCATGCCGATGAAGAGCCCCTTGCCGAAGCGCGTGCTCCCGCCCCGGGGCTCGTACACGTGGTGGACGATGAGCAGCAGCGGGAAGATCGCCGCGGCGACCGCGGTGTGGGCCATGACCAGGGTCAGCAGCGCCGTCATGGTGAAGATGCCGAAGTAGATGGCGCGGGTGTTCTCGGGCACCACGGTGAGCATCTTGAAGGCGAGGCGTCGGGTGAGCCCCGTCTTGGCGAAGGCCGCGCCCATGATCAGCGAGCCGAAGATGAACCACACCGACGGGTCCATGAAATCCGTCAGGGCGACGCGGGTGTCGCGGATCATCCACAGCGACTGGATGACGCCGATGCCCAGGGCCGTCACCCCCACGGGGATGACCTCGAACACCCACCACACGCTGGCCAGCAGGAAGAGCCCGAGGGCGGCGCGTCCCTGGGTGGTGAGGGCATGGGACACGCCCTGCGGGTCGACCGTGTCCGGCGGGTTCGGCATCAGGGCCAGGACCACGAACAGGAGGAGTCCGCCGAGAAGGGGTGTCAGGCGCCGGGCTTTCAGCAAGGGTGTTGTGCTCCAGGTTCGGGACTGTCGTTCGCGCGCCGGGCGACCAGCACCGGGAACTCGTAGCTCTCGTCGATGCCCGCGATGGGGTCGTGCCACTCGGGACGGTCCAGGCCGGCGCCGAGCAGGAGGGCGGCCAGACGGTCCGGACGCCAAGCCTGATGGCACTGCACGTACCGGTGCAGGGTACCGGATTCCTGTTCCAGGATCCAGTGCCCATGAACCTCGGTTTCCGTGGCCTCGTCCCAGCGGTGGCGCTGGACCCAGAGGTGGGGGCGGTCGCAGAAGATCCCGGCCGGGACGTCGTCGCAGGTGAGTTCGTTGACGGAGGTGAGTCCGCTGTCGCGCACCACGTCGTCCCAGGGCTGGAGTTCAAGGATCAGGAGGCCGCCGGGTTCCAGGAGGGAGGCCAGGATCTTCAGGAGATGCTCGGCCGCCGGCCGGGGGAAGGCGTGGAAGTCGCCGAACCAGCAGGTGATGGCGTGGAAGGGGGCGTGGTCGGAGGACAAGTCGGCGGCTAGGTTCGTGGGGGGCGACTGGAGGTCCGCGGTGAGGAAGGTGCAGTCGAGGCCCTCGACCGTGGCGGTGGTGCGGGCCCAGTCGAGGGCGGCGGGGGCGATGTCGCAGCCTACGGCCGTGTGGCCGCGTCGGGCCAGTTCGTGGCAGTAGAGGCCCGGGCCGCAGCACACGTCCAGGATGTGGGCGGGGCTGGTGCCCACGCGCTGGAGCAGCCAGTCGATATGACGTTTGACGACGTCCGGCGGGCGGGTGGCCGTGGGCGAGTCCGGGTCCAGGTGGGCCCGCATAATGCGGGCGCTGAAGGCGGGGTCGGCCCAGGGCAGGGCGTGGGCCGGATCCCAGGCCGGGAGGGGATCGGCGGCGGCCTGCAGGAGCAGTTGGGCGTCGGGTGCGGGGTCGGTGGTCACGGGCGTCATCTCCGGTCTTGGGGATAACCAGGACCCCCCGGGGGGCCCTGCTCTTGGGGGTATCGGAGCGATTATCCCAGCCTAAGGAGCCGCAGGCCAGCAGGATTGGGTGGTTGTCCCCAAGTTTTCCCCTATTGTCCCCGGTGTTGGAGGGGGTTGTCCTGATGTTTTCCCCAGGTTATCCACAGGAAGGTGGCGGGGGGTGGGCGGTCCCGTTTCCGCGTGGGTGCGAGGCGTGATATGTTAGCGCATTGGATAGGCCCCACCTCACGTCCCGGGAGATCACGTGGAGTTCCAGCCCCAGCCTACATCATCCGGCAGTGGTTCTCGCCTCGGCTACGACCGCCTGCCCAAGGACCGCCAGCCGCCCTTCAGCGAGGAGGCCGAGCAGGCCATTCTGGGGGCCGCCCTGATGGACAAGGAGGCCGTCGGCCTCGCCCGCGAGAAGATCACCGCGGCGGACTTCTATCGCCTCGAGCACCAGCTCATCTTCAAGGCCATGTGCCGGCTGTACGAGAACGACCAGGCCATCGACCCCATCACCGTGGCGGACCTGCTGCAGAAGTCGGCCGAGGACTTCCTGGACCCCGTTCAGCTCAAGACCCTCCAGGGCCAGGATCTGCTGACGATCGTCGGCGGCATGGACTTCCTCGTGGATCTGGCGGGCATGATGGGCACCGCGGCCAACGTCACGTACCACGCGGGGATCGTCCACGAGCGGGCCACGTTGCGGTCGCTCATCTC
>JAUUZX010000042.1 GCA_030592025.1 bacterium
GGCCGCGGCGAGCGGCCGGTCGTAGCCGTGACGCCGACGCCGGAAGTGGTCCTCGACGGGCGCCTCCAATTGGACGCCCACGAGGGACTGACCCTGGCCCAACTGCGGGGAGGGGACGAAGGCGCCTTCCGCGGCGAGGGCCGCATCATCGACGACGACGGTCATCAGGTGCCGGTGCTGGTCCAGACCAGCCCCATGCCCGGCCGTGGGAAGGACGAGAGCTGGCTCGTGCTCGTCGTGGAGGACCTCCGTGAAAGCCGCATCATCGAGTCGGAGAAGCTGCGTTCGGACCGTCTCGAGGGGCTCGTTGAGATGTCGGCCACCCTGGCCCACGAGATCCGCAACCCTCTCATGGGCCTCAGCGCCCAGGCCGAACTCCTGGCGGAACACCTGCCCGCCGACGATCCCCGCTGCCGCTACCTCGACGTGATCACCCGTGAGGTGGAGCGGATCAACGCCACCATCAGCCGCATGCTCAACTTCGTCCGGCCCTACGAACCCAACCTGACGTCCACCGACCTGGAGGAGCTGGCCGCCGACGCCGTGGCCCTGGCGGAGCCCCGGGCGGAGGCGCGGCAGGTGAAGCTCGTGCAGGTGGCGGCCGGGGCGGGGGAGTCTTTCCTCGCCGACGGATCGCAGCTCAAGCAGGTCGTCCTGAACCTCGTGCTCAACGCCATCGATGCGGCGCCGGTCGGGGGCACGGTCGGGGTCACCGTGAGGAGTGAGCCGGCCCTCGAATTGGCGAACACAGCCCAAGGAACCCGCCGACGCGCGCCGGGCCTCGTGTGCGAGGTGCGGGACGACGGTCCCGGTGTGGCGGAGGCCGATCGCGAGCGTATTTTTCGACCTTTCTACACGACCAAGAGTTCGGGCACCGGGCTCGGACTTTCCGTTTGCCACAAGATCGTGGCGGCCCACGGGGGCGAGATCTCCGTGCACCGCGACGGCGACGAAACCGTGTTCCGGGTCGCCCTGCCCGTCCGCCAGGACCAGCAGGGAACGGCCCTCGAGGAGGAAGCCCGATGAAGTCGAGGATCCTGATCGTGGACGATGAGGCGACCATCCGCGCCTCGCTGCAGGAGAGTCTCACCGCCGACGGGTACGCTGCCGAAGTGGCCGAGACCGGGGAGGAGGCGCTGGCCCGTTGCCACGCCGACACCTTTGATCTGGTGCTCACGGATCTGCGGTTGCCGGGGGTTTCGGGCCTCGAGGTCCTGCAGGCCCTGCGCAATCAGGGCAACGCGACGCCGGTCATCATGATGACCGCCTACGGCGACGTGGACACCGCCGTCAGCGCCATGCGCCTCGGCGCCTACGACTTCATCCGCAAGCCCTTCAAGCTCAGCGAGATCCGCAAGCAGGTGCGCGCCGCGTTGCGCGCGACCCCCGATCGCCACGTGGAGAAGACGAACGCATCCGCGGCGACCGCCACAGCGGCGGCCCCGGACCTGGATGGCCGCTACATGCGGATGATCCGCGCCTGCCCCGGACTCACCCGGGTGGGTAAGGTGCTGGAGAAGATCGGCGCCAGCCGCGCTGGCAACGACACGTCGATCCTCATTCAGGGCGACTCGGGGACGGGCAAGGAGATCATCGCACGGGCGATCCATGAAGTGAGCCAGGGCAGCAGTGACCGTTTCATGGAGATCAACTGTGCCGCCGTGCCGGAGACCCTGCTCGAGAGCGAGCTCTTCGGCTACGAGAAGGGCGCGTTCACCGACGCCAAGAATCGCAAGGAAGGCCTCTTCGAGTTGGCCGGGAAAGGCACGATCTTCCTCGACGAGATCGGCGAGATGGGCATCCTGCTGCAGAGCCGCCTGCTGCGGGTGCTGGAGAATCGCCGCTTCCGCCGGGTGGGGGGCAAGGATGATCTGGAGGTCAAGGCCCGCATCGTCGCCGCGACCAACCAGCGTCTGGACGAGTCCATAGCGGCGGGCACCTTCCGCAACGATCTCTACTATCGGTTGCAGGTGGTCGAGGTGGACATGCCTGCCCTGAAGGAGCGTCCCGAGGACCTCGAGGTGCTCATGAACGCCTTCATTCGGGAGTTCAACAGCCAGATGGGGATGGAGATGGAGCCCGTTTCGGCCGAGCTGGTGAAAACGCTCCAGCGCTACCCGTGGCCAGGCAACGTGCGGGAGCTGAAGAACGTCCTCAAGCGGATCATGATCCTCGAGGAGCCGACGGTCCTCGACGGGAGCCACTTCCCGCCCCACATCATCGAGGGGCGCAACCCGCGCAGCGCCTCGCGGCAGGCGGATTTCGGTCAGACGACGGGCCTGATGCCCCTGTCCGAGGTGGAGCGCCTGCAAATCCTTTACACCCTCGAGCAGACCGAGAACAACAAATCCAAGGCGGCGCGGATCCTCGGCATCAGTCGCCAGACCCTCAGGGAGAAGTTGCGCCAGTACGAGGAGGCCAGCGCGGGCGAGAAAGCCCTCGAAGCCGAGAGTTGAGCCCCTGCTGAGAGTGCATAGGACCGGGGTTGCCCATGGGGGTGACCCCGGTCTTTTTTGCCGGTTCGCCCTGTTGATCCCTGGCAGATTCCTGGCCACCATGGCCGCGCAGGACCCGGCGGAAGGGCCTCCCAGCCTTCCCTGGGGCCTCGTTCCACGAGGCTATAGAGTCGATCGCCTCCGCTATGTTCTACCTGAAGAAACCTTCGTTACCGACTGCCATAAAGCAAAATAAGCGACCTTCAGTCATGATCGAAGAGCCTGCCCACAGGCCTCCTGCCTCCCGATGGCGCCCGCCTGGGCGGAGGGTACGGTCCTTGCCCTTCGCCGCGAGACATGGCAATTCGTTCAACCAGCGGGAAAGATCGACCATGATGCGTGAGCGAGCACAGCGGAGACCCGGCGTCGTGGCGGCGGCCGTCCTGGCCACGGCCCTTCTGTTGGGGACCGGCATGGCCTCGGAAACCGGTTGGTCCGGAGCCGAGCGCATAGGCTACCTGGAGTGGCTGCACTCCCTCGAACAGACTGTCGCCGGACGGGAGGACGCGGGCCAGGAAGAGCAACTCGTGCTCTTCCCCTTCGACCGGCCCCGCTGGACGCAGGACGAGAACCAGCCCTACCGTCATCTGGCCATCAGCAAAGCCGTCATCGAACTGGAGGAGGTGTGGACGGACCGCGAAAACGGACCGTCGGCCCTCGTCGCTTTGGCCAACGCCCGCAATTACGTCCACCTGAGCGAATACGACAGCGCCCTGGTCTGGTACGAGCTCACGAACCGCATGGACAAACGCGGGCAGTTCGAGGAGACCGTGGCGCGGGAAGCGCTCGCCGCGGCGTTGGCTGCCGGCGATTCCCTCTCCGCCGCTCGCAGCCTGACCAACACTCTCGGCACCCAGAATCTGGAGGACCGCGCCGACGAGGTCGTCGTGGCCTACCGCTGGCTCCTGACGAATCGCGACGCCCGTTCCGTGGATCATCTCAACGCCAAGATTGCCACCAAGGACTCCCTGCTCACGCCGCGCCTGCGCTTCTGGTACGCCAGGGGTCTCGCGTGGCGCGGCGAGCACGACGCCTGCCTCGTCCAGATCTACCGCCTCGTGCGGGACGGTGGCCTGAGCCACGGCTTGAGCGAGGACGAGCGGACATGGGTCATCGCCATCCTGCCGGATCTGCACCTGCTGTCCGGGGATCTGAACACCGCCCGGAAGATCTACCGGGTGCTGGCCGGGTCCAGCCTGGAGGAACTCTCCATGTGGGGCACCAACCAACTGGCGGGGACGTCCTACATGCAGGCGGATTACGCCGGGGCCGTCGAGGGGTACCAGCAGGTGTGCGACGGCAAGCGTTTCGGCGCCTGGCAGGACCGCGCCTGCGCCCAGCTGGCCATGGCCAAGAACCTGAAACGCATTCGTGCGGAGGGCGAGCCCTATGGCACCGCTTCCTTCTATGACCATTAGTCACGGCAGCCCCGAGCGCCGGCTTCTCGACGGGCTCATCAGCCTGTATGGCGAGGAGCGTCGGCTCTACCTGCAGGTGCTCGAATTGTCGCACCGGCAGGGGCAGATCGTCCGTCAGGGCGGCGCCTTCAGCGAAGTGCGCGCGGTCCTCGAGGAAAAGAAGGGCTGCCTGAACATGATCAGCCGCCTCGATCAGACGGAGCAGACGCGCAAGGCGGCCTGGATGGAGGGCCGTCACCGTTGGTCCGCGGCGGCCAAGGCCGAACTCCACGCCGCGTTGGCCACGGTCACCACGGTTATCGAGGAGATCATGGACTGCGAAGAGAAGAACGACCTGGACCTCATCGCCCGCACCCAGGAGATGTGATGCGCGGTTGCCTGAAGCCGGAACCGGGACACGAGGAGCGGAAGCAGGGAGCCGAAGGGCGCCTGCTGCGCGGCTATCTCCACAAGACCAGCAACACCCTGTGCGGCATCAAGGGCTACGCGAGCCTCATCGCGCGCACAACCGAATCGTCCGTCGACAACGCGCGATGGGCCGAGAAGATCATCCGCGAAGTCGAACGCATGGAGGCGGTCTTCCGCGCCGTCGGCGACCTCACGACCGCCCACGTGCCGGGCCCCGCGGACGGTGTCCTGGCCGACGTGGTCGCCCGCGCCTGCGCCGACGCCTGCTGCCGCCACCGGGAACTGGACATCGTCGTGGGCCCGGTACCCGACGCTCCGACCCTGCTGCCCGCGGCCGACCTGGCCCTGGTGCTGGCGGAATTCCTCGACAACAGCGCCGAGGGCCGGGACGGACACCCTGGGCCCGTGCGCGCGCAGATCACCTTCGCGGTGCAGCCCACCGGACGGGTGACCATGACCTGCGACGATGACGGTCCCGGCGTGCTGCCGAACCTGCTGCCCAAGGCGGCCGAACCTTTCCTGACAACAAAGAACGACCGCCCCGGAATCGGACTCACGAGGGTGGAGACCCTCATGGACATGTACGACCTGGCCTGGCACCTGCGACCCGGCGACGGGGGCGGCACCGCCGCGACCTGCGAAGTCGCTGTCTGGCCCACGGACGGAGCCCAAGATGACTGACGGGAGACTGGCAACCATGGCGAACAAGCGCACCATCCTGGTCGTGGACGATGAGCAGTCCATGCGCGACTTCCTCGAGGCCTCGCTGACCGCTACGCACAAGGTCCACACGGCCAGCAACGGCAACGAGGCCCTGACGGTGCTCCACAGGGAGAAGATCGACCTTGTGCTGTCGGACATCCAGATGCCGGGCAAGGACGGCATGGCGCTGCTGGCCGCGATCTGCGAGATGCCGGCGCCGCGGCCCCAGGTCATCATGATGACCGCCTTCGGCACCATCGAGCAGGCCGTCGACGCGACCCGTCACGGGGCCGTGGATTACCTCACGAAACCCTTCGGCCTCGAGCAGCTCGAGCACGTTCTCAAGCGTGCCCGCGAGTTCGAGACCTTGCGCCGCGAGAACAAGAGCCTGCGGCGGAACGTGGCCAGCCGCTCCGAGAAGCACGGCCTCCTGGGTAACCACCCATCCATGCAGCGCCTCCACGAAAAGATCGCCATGTTGGCCCAGTCCCGGGGGACCGTCCTGCTCCAGGGCGAGAGCGGCACCGGCAAGGAGGTCGTCGCCCGGGCGATCCACGTTTCCGGCAACCGCAGCGATGGCCCCTTCATCCGTATCAACTGCGCGGCCATCCCCGAGACGCTGCTCGAATCGGAGCTCTTCGGTTACGAACGGGGCGCGTTCACCGGCGCCGTGCAGGCGCGCAAGGGCAAGTTCGAACTGGCCGACGGCGGGACCCTTCTGCTGGACGAAATCAGCGAGATGCCCTTCGCCATGCAGGCCAAACTGCTGCGGGTGCTGCAGGAGCGCGAGTTCATGCGCCTGGGCGCCAAGTACGCGACCCGCACCGACGTGCGCATCCTCGCCACCACCAACCGCGATCTGCAGCAGGCGATCCGGGACGGCAACTTCCGGGAGGACCTCTACTACCGGCTGAACGTCATCCCGTTGCACATCGCGCCCCTGCGCCAGCGCAAGGAGGACATCCCCGAGCTCGCCGCGCACTTTTGCCAGAATTTCTGCGCCGAGAACGGGAAGCCCCTCATGACCATCACCGAACGGGCCATGCGCAGCCTCATGGCCATGGACTGGCCGGGGAACGTGCGGCAGGTGCAGAACGTCATCGAACGGGCCGTCATCATGACCACCGGGGACGTCCTGGACGAGGAGAGCCTCGGCCTCCTCGAGGAGCTCAACGGTACCCAGCCCACGGCAGGCCTCAACAGCGACATGACCCTGAAGGACATGGAGCGGGAACTCATCCTGCGCAAGCTCGAGACCACCCGCGGCAACCGCACCCAGGCGGCCCAGGAACTGGGCATCAGCGTGCGGACACTGCGGAACAAACTGAACCTCTACACGCACCAGGGCGTGTCGATCCCGGGATGATGCCATGATACGCACGGGAATTTTCCAGCAGTCTCACCTGACCTCGCTGAAGAAGGCGATCGATGCCTACGCCCAGCGGCACCAGGTGACGGCCCAGAACATCGCCAACGTCGAGACCGCGGGGTACCGCGCGCGGGAGCTCCGCTTCGAGGAGCTGCTGACCAACGCCGGTTCCTCCATCGAGGGCTACCGCACCCACCCGAAGCACATCGCCATCGGCAGGCGGGGGATTGGCGATGTCCAGCCGGAGATGCGGGAATCACGCACCAGGTACGACAATGGCGTGAACGACGTGGACATCGACACGGAGATGGCGAACCTGGCGACCAACGACCTGAGCTACCGGCTGGCCACCCGCCTCTTGAGCGGGAGATACAGCGTCCTGCGCGGCGCCATCAAGGGCCAGATCCGATGAACAACGCTCCCGGAGGAAATGAGTCATGAGTGACGGACTGTTCGGATCCATCAGGATCAGCGCGACCGGCCTGCGGGCCCAGCGCACCAAACTCGATGTTGTGGCCCAGAACCTGGCCAACGCGGAAACAACCCGCACGCCGGACGGCACGCCCTACCGACGCCAGCGGGCCATCTTCGAGCAGGTGCTGGGGGACAAGCTCATGGCTAACGCGTCCCGGCTTGGAAGAGCGACTGAGGGGCGCCTGGCGAAGACTAATTCCCGTCACATGGACGGCTCGCTGAGTCTCCCCGGGGAGACCCGGAGCGGCGTGGCCACCGAGGTCGGCATCGCGCCGGACGCCTCGGATTTCCGGGTGGTGTACGACCCGGGTCACCCTGACGCCGACGAGGCCGGGTACGTGCTGATGCCCAACGTGAACCCCATCTCCGAGATGGTGGACATGATCACCGCCAGCCGCGCCTACGAAGCGAACATCTCGGCCGTGCAGACGGCCAAGGACATGTTCAGCGACGCGCTGAAGATCTAGAAGGAGACCGACCATGGCCATCGGCACCATCAGCTCCCTGGGTTCCGTCAATCCCCTCAGCGCCTACGGCGTCGAGGGCATTTCCGCCCCCACAGGGCCGTCCTTCGCCGACCAGCTCAAGGGCGCTCTGGGCGAGCTCAACGCCTTGTCCGAACGCAAGGGTGAAATGATCGACTCCATGATCTCCGGCGAGGTCACCGAGGTGCACGACGTCATGATCGCGGCCAAGGAGTCGCAGTTGGCCTTCGAGTTGCTTTTGGAAGTCAGGAACAAGCTCCTCGAGGGCTACCAGGAACTTATGCGCATGCAGGTGTAACGCGAACTCCTTGGCAGTGAAGTACCGTCGGAAGGATCTGAGGTAGCAACGTGGATGGATTCAAGCAACTGATCGACTCCCTGAAGGCCCGGCTCCTGGAACTTTCTTTCAACCAGAAGGTCCTGCTCGGGGCCGTCGCCATGGCCAGCGTCATCAGCGTGGCCGTCTTCTCCTTGTGGCTCGGCCAGGACGAGAAGTCGGTGCTGTTCACCAACTTGAGCCCCGAAGATGCGGCAGCGGCTCTCGACGAACTCGCCAAGCAGGACATCCCCACCGAGCTGACCAACGGCGGCACGACGATCCTGGTCCCGGAAAGCGAGGTCCATCGCCTGCGGGTGGGGCTGGCTTCCCGGGGCATCCCGTCCAGCGGCGTCGTGGGTTTCGAGATCTTTGACGGCAAGCAGTATGGACTCACGGAGTTCCTGCAGAACGTGAACTTCAAGCGGGCCCTCGAGGGCGAACTGACCAAATCCATTGAGGCACTGCAAGGAATCCAGTCGGCCCGGGTGCACCTGGTGCTGCCGAAACCCTCCATCTTCGCCCGCCTGGCCGCCGAAGCCACCGCCAGTGTCGTGCTTCGTCTGGGTCGTCAGGCTCGGCTCAGCGAAAGCCAGATCAATGGCATCCAGGCCCTCGTGTCGGGCA
>JAUUZX010000304.1 GCA_030592025.1 bacterium
CCCGCTCACGGGGTCGCCCGAACAGGTTTGGCTGTCCTTCGATATCTTCGGCGACATTCCCCAGGACAACGGCGTCTACTACGACTTCGAAGTGGCCTTCGAGACGCCGGCGGGGTTCACCGATTTCCGCAGCGATGTGTATGTCTACTACTCGACATACGGGGACTGGATGACCCACACGGTCGACCTCACCAACGTCGTGGTGCACACATACTGGGATGGCACGGCGTGGGTGCGGACCTACGGCAGCATCCTCGAGCCTGGGGCGACGGCCATGAAGATCCGGCTCCTGGCCATCGAGCGTTACATCGTACCCCACGTGGCCGGTCCGTTCTTCGACGACGTGCGGGTGCTCGTCCCCGGCGGCTACGGCACCCTGGCGGGCCTCGTCGTCGCCGATTGTCCCGCCGCCGACACGCCACTCCTGGGGGTGAAGGTGAACGTCTACGCCAACGGGACCGGTGATCTGGTCGGGACCGCGGTCACCGAGGCCGACGGCGCCTTCGAGTTCACCCTGGTCGACGGCGAGTACACGGTTTCGCTGGTGCGCCCCCTGGGCTACGCCGCGGAGGCCGACGACTACACCGTGACCATCCTGCCCGACGTGACGACCCAGCAGGACTACAACCTGGCGTGCCAGGAGATCACCGCCGACCCCCGGGGCATCGGCTACTGGAAGCACCAGGTCAGCCTGGCCAACGGCGGCGAGGGATTCCGCCACGGGGCCAAGAGGATCAACCCGAAGCAGGGCGTCTTCGACGAGGAAGACCTGGTCTCGACGGTGTGTGACTACCTGGACGTCGTTGCCGACCACTTCAACAGCAACGCCGTCAATCAGGTGGTCGTCTACTACCCGCCCGCTTCCGGCCTCTGTGTCGACAAGCTGGCCATCGCCGCCGAACTCCTGAACCTCCACGGTGGCCAGGAGATGATCACCCGGGCACGGCAACACCTGATCGCCCTGCTGCTGAACGCGGCGGCGGGCTACATCCACCTCACCGAGGTCATCAGCGAGGACGGGGCGACGGTCTCCCAGGCGATCACGTTCTGCGACAACCTCATCGACGATCCGGTCGGCGACCACGAAACCGCCAAGACCATCGTCGACATGATCAACAACGGGCTGGTGGTGCCGGCGGGCATGATCCCCCTCGACACGGTGCAGATCGCGTACCGGCAGGTCGCCGGAGCGTTGGGTCTGGAGCTCGGGAACTCACCGAACCCCTTCAATCCGTTCACGAAGATCCACTTCGCGCTGGAGAGGGCGTCGGCCTACGGCCTGACGATCTACGACAGTGCGGGCAAGCTCGTGCAATCCGTCAGCGGGACGGGTCGCTCCGGCCTGAACGAGGTCGTCTGGGAAGGGACGGACCGGGCGGGCCAGCGTGTGAGCTCGGGGATCTATTTCTACACGGTCGAGGCCGAGGGCCTCAGGGAGAGCAGCAGGATGATGCTCGTGAAGTAGTCAGCGTCCCCCATGGGGATTCACTCTATCCGGCCGCCAAGCCCAGGGAGGTTTGGCGGCCGGCTCCTTGTTGCTCCGAATCCAACCATCGCCACATCACCAAGTTGCAACGTTATATAGGAATAACCCTGTCGATTTCCACCGAGCAATTACGTAACATGAGTGTAGCTAGGGGAGGCTCAACCGACGTGGATCTTACGTTCGCCACGACACTCGAGAACCGTGTGCTCGTCACCGAGTTCATCGGTACCGTGACCGATGACGATCTGGTCGCGTACCACGAGCGCCTCGTTGTCGAGGAGCGCCTCGACGCCCAGCCCGGCGGTCTCATCGACGGCCGCCGCATCACCAGCATGCAGGTCACCCGCGACGGCATCATCCACCTGGCCAGTCTCGTGCGCGACCAGGCGCACCTGCTCAGGGGACAGCATCTGGCCATGGTCGCCACCTCGGACATCGTCTACGGCATGTTCCGCATGTGGGAGCTCGAACGCGGCGATCTGGACTATCAGGTGCGCGTGTTCCGCGACTACGGCGCGGCGCTGATCTGGCTCAAGGAGAGCATCCAGGCCAAGGAAGACGCCGACCACAAGACGCTGTCCGGCGAGGCCTAGCAGCCACTCTCGACGATCCGTCGGTATTCCCCCGGCGACATTGCGGATGTGCTAACCTTCCAGAGGAGAGTGGAGGGGACATCATGGATTTCGTCCTGGATCTGTTGTCGGACGGACGCATCGTCCTCACGACATTCACCGGCGCCATGACCGACGACGCTCTCGACGCCTACGGCGATGAACTCGAGGCGGCGGGCCGGGTCGGGGACCAACGCCCGGGCCTTGTCGACGGCCGGAGCATCACGCGGAACACGGTGACGCCCCAGGGGATTGAGCGCCTGACCAGCCGGATCGGCCTGCAGGCCGACCCCGACCAGGGCCGATGCCTGGCGCTGGTGGCGGATCGCGATCTCGTCTACGGCATGTTCCGCAAGTGGGAGTTGCAGCGCCAAGAAGCCGGCGACGACGTGCGCGTGTTCCGCGACTACGACGCGGCGCTGGTCTGGCTCGAAGAAATAGCCTAAAGGCGGGTAGTCCCGTCACTCACACGCAGCTATCGGGACGCGGCAACCCCGCAATGCGGCACGCGCACTTGGCCGGACCGCCGGGGAAGAGATCGTACACCTGCTGCAGCGTCATCCCGACGCTCTTGCACAGCACCCTGATCATGGGTGCTGCTTCGTGCTCCTCCTGATGTTCCCGCAGGAAATCGATGACCTGCCAGTGCTCGTCCGTGAGTTTCTCGATGCCCTCATCCACGGCCAACGCGTCGGCGATGCGGTCGTTCCACTGGTCGAACTCCACCAGGTAGCCCTTGTCGTCGAGATCGATGCGGCCGCGGCCGTAGTCGAAGTTGGGCATGGAGGCTCCTCGGGGAAGGCGATTGCCGACGGAGGTGACGGCATCAGTATCGGGGGTGGGGAACCGCAGGGCAACCGCGATCCCCTCTTGCGCGACGCCCGCCGATTCCCGACCGTCATGCAGCCGGCCCGGCGCCGGCCACCCACCCCATGCGCCGCCCGGCGCGCCACGGAGCGATCCCCCTCGGCTCCTGGCAATGCCGGCGCCGGACCGAGGCGACCACCATGTTCACCGATCTGCTGCCCGCGGGGGCCCCTGCCATCGAGTACGGGCTCTCGGCCAACGACCTGTTCAATCACAACTACCCCAAGTACCTGCGATGGGCCCTGCTCGTCGCGCTGCTGCTGACCGCCCTCGGCGTCTGGCTCATGCCGCGCTACGAGCCCCTGCCGTACGTGCTGCGGAGCGAGGGCTTCCTGGTCAGCTCGTCCAACCCCGTCCTGCGGTTCCAGCCCAAGGCCGACTACCCGGAGATCGCCCGGCGGTCCGGCCTCGAGGGTGTCGTGGTGGTGAACGTGCTGGTGAATGCGCGGGGGGAGGTGGACCAGGTCGTCGTCACCCACCCGGTGCATCCGGTGCTGGACCGGGCGGCTGCGGCGGCGGCTCGACGGTGCCTGTTCGAGCCGGCCTACCAGCGGGAGATCAAGGTGAGGGCGTGGGTGGCGGTGCCGTACCGGTTTCGGCTGCGGTAGGTGCGTATGGGCGACCCCCTTCCCCCGGACCCGCGGATGTTGTATCCTGACCCCGCGGAGGGAACCGCGAAAATATGTCTTACATATGTCGGTCGGCGTCGTTCATGGGTGGACCGAACGACCGCGACCATGTTGATCCACTACCCGAAAGGGGCCTCCCATGCGCCGTGCCATTGCTATCGCCCTGTCCCTGGGCGCCGCATGTCTGCTGCTGTACGGTTGTAGCAGCG
>JAUUZX010000008.1 GCA_030592025.1 bacterium
ATCGTATTCATGGCGGCCATCTGGCCACCAGCGCTGCTGGTCGGGGTCATCTTGGTCTGGAAGTACATGGCGACGGACATGAGGATGGGCAGCACATTGAGATCCGCGCCCAGAATCGGCAGCGCAAAGGGCAGCTGCATGATGGCGTCGGGCTGGGACAGGTCCTTGATCCAGAGCACGAAGGGTTGGCCGCGCAGGTCGATCGTGTGGCTCAGCGCCTGATAAAGGGCGATGAACACCGGCGATTGCACGAGCAGCGGTAGGCACCCGGAGAGAGGATTCACCTTCTCTTCCTTGTAGAGCCGCATCGTCTCCTGGTTCAACTTGTCCTTGTCGTTCTTGTGCTTCTCCTGCAGCACCTTCAACTTCGGCTGCAGTTCCTGCATCTTCTTCATGGACTCGGTCGAGGTGCGTGTCAGGGGGTAGAACGCGAGCTTCGTCAGCACCGAAAAGATGATGATGATCAACCCGTAGTTCGAGATGTACCTGTGCAGGTACGCCATGCCCCAAAGCACGACCTCGGAGAGTGGCCGGAACAGTTTCCAGCCCAGGTCCATGGACTTCTCCAGGCCTTGATCGTAGGTCGTGAGCAGTTCGGTCACTTGCGGACCGATGTAGAGATCGAGGCGCGCGAAGGCGATGTCGCCACCCACGCCGGGGCGGGCCGGCACATCGATGACCCAGGACTGGTTGTTCGTGTCCTGGTCACCACTCAGCCGGATCGTTCCCTCGACCGGTTCCCCCTGCTCCTGGGGAACAATGCCAATGACGGTGAAGTAGCGGCTCTGCAGCCCGGCGAAATGCACCGAACCACGCCAGCGTCCCTCCACCTTCTCCACGTCCTTCTTCAAGCCCGTGCGCGTCTTGTAGAGGTAGTCCTCGCCGATGCGAGCGACCGAGCGCATGGACGGCTCCTCCATCTTTTGCACCCGCTCCGTGGCGACGATGCCCTGGTTCCAGCCGAACCGGAACTCATCGGGGCGGCCCAACAGTTCGAGGGCGCGGCGGGAAGGGCCGCCATCGACGGCGATGAGGGTGTGGGTGATCTCGATACCATAGGTGTCGGGATCGAAGACGAGGGTCTTGCGCAGCTCCATGCCTCCGGCCAGGGAGACGAAGAGGTCAAGGCTGCGCGGTCCCGCCCCTTCCGTCACATCGAGAGTGGCGGTGTTGGTCCTGTAGACGATCGCACCCAGGTCCAGCTCGCCGTTGCGGAACAGGACGGCGTCCTCGCTGAATTCCAGGATCTCCTCGGGCACCAGCTTCACCGGGCCGCCCAGCCAGCTGTCGTGCTCGAGCCCTTCCCAACTCGTGATGCGGCCACCGAGGGTGCTGATGGTGAGCTGGTACAGGGGCGTCGTGACGGAGAGCGTCCGCTCCGGGCCCTCACCCACGACCTGCAGAGCCTCGGCCCCTGATGTGAATTCCCCGCTGACGGCGGTCCCCATCGCCGGATCGACGGTCGGTGCCGACCGGTCGGGGCGACTGGCCGGGCTCCTCAGCGGTTCATCCCGGGGCTCGTCGGTCATGGCAGCGGCGGGGACGTTCTCCGCGATCGCCGCGGTCTCGTCCTTGCCGTAGAATTTTTCCATCAGCATCTGGGAGCCGATGAGGATCAGGAAAATGAGGCCAAACGCCGCAAACGTGCGCCTATCCATGGGCGGATTCTCCGTGGGTGGGGGTCGTGGATGTGAGGGGCAAGGCGGGGCCGGATGCCGGCGGCACCGGATCCACCCCACCGGGATGCCAGGGATGACACCGCGCCACGCGGCGTACTGTCAGCCACATGCCGCGCCAGAGGCCGTGGGACCGTAGTGCCTCTGCGCCGTAGGCGGAGCACGTCGGGTGGAAACGGCATGTCGACGGCAAAAGCGGCGACACCAAGCGCCGGTAGGTCATGATGAACAGGTATGGCAAACGCCACATAGAATACCCGTTGGCACCCCCGCCCCTGACAGGATTTACAGGATGGGGCGTTCAGGCACCGGTTCGGCGTGGGTTGTTCCGAGAACGTCGGGGCGGCGAACCGGTCAATCGGTCGGCGCCTCGTGGTCGGGCGGGGTTGAGCTGCGGCGGTCAGCCGGCCAGCAACTCCTCGAGCTCCCGTTGAACGTCCTGGGCTTTCGCTGACAGAATGCGCTGCCGCGCCACCAAGACGATCCAGAGTCCCCCATCCCCGGCCGGGCCGCCGTCTGGGGCGCCCTTCTCCGGAAAAAACCGCGCGCGTGCGCCGTGGATCACCTCGGGTCGGTCCAGAATGCCCTCTCGCAGGGCTATTCGAAGCAACCGCTTGGCCCGGTTTCGTTTCACGGCGTTGCCGACTTTGCGGCTCGCCACGACGGCTCGGGCGGTGTCCTCGGCAGGAAAAAGGTAAACCACAAGCAGGCGCCCAACCATCTTGGCGCCGCGCTCGTAGACCTTGTGAAAATCCGCTTTATGATTCAAAGACCGCCATTGGGCGCGGTCCCGATCAATCACTTCAGGCCGAGATGCGCTTGCGGCCCTTGGCCCGGCGCCGTTTGAGGACCAAACGGCCAGCCTTCGTCGACATGCGCTTACGGAAGCCATGGCGGCGGGCCCTCTTCAAATTGCTGGGTTGGAACGTCCGCTTCACGGATCTCTCCTTTGGGTTTCTTGTTCAGCCGCGAAAGAGTAATGAACTTGGCCGCGAGTGTCAAGAAAAGACACGGGGTTATCCCCGATCCCGGGCGGTCACCCGGACGATCCGACGTCCAGGATCTCCCGCGGCCACCCCTGTCGCCCAGGGTGTGAATAGGCGACCTCAAAACGTATCTCTTTTCTTTGAACCACGTTAAGAATCCGCCGAAAAAAACGACAGAAAGGGCTTGCCGCACCCGACCCTGCGTGATAATTTCGCCACACGGTGACGATAACAAACGGGAGAGCCATTAAAGTTATCCACAGGCGACAAGATGTGTGGATAACTTTTCTTTCCCTGCTTCCGTCCTCACCTAAATCGATGTCCTTACTTATTATAGGGCACATGCTCCCCTGTGGAAAACATGGGTGAGAACGGCTGGGTATTGAGCGAACGAGGGGGAACCGTGCCGGCGACCGTGACAAATCTGGATTCCCATTGGCCGGAGATCCTCGACACGGTGCGGCTGCGCGTCGGCCAGCAGACCTTCCAGACCTGGTACAAGCCCCTGACCCCTTTGAGCGCCAAGATTGGCGATCTGCGCATCGCCTGCCCCAACCATTTTTTCCGCGACTGGTTCAGCGAGCACCAGCTTCATCATCTGAATGACGCCGGCACCGCGTACTTCGGGCGTGAGATCCTGTTCCAACTCATCGTGAACGAAGACGCGGTCGTGCCCCTGCCCATCCCCGAACCGCCGATTCCGGAGCCCCGGGCCCCGGTCGCCTCCGCCATCGACACGGCCCCCCGGATGAGCAGCAACCTCAACCCGGACTACACCTTCTCCACTTTCGTGGTGGGTAACGGCACCGACCTGGCGTTCGCCGCGGCCAGCGCCATTGCGGACAACCCCGGGCACCACTTCAACCCGTTGTTCGTCCACGGGGGCGTCGGCCTGGGCAAGACCCACCTCATGCAGGCCATCGGCAACAGGATCGCCGCGCAGCACCCTCATTACCGGATCTGCTACACGACCGCCGAGAACTTCATGAACGACCTGGTGAAGTCCATCCAGGAGAACCGCACGCCCGACTTCAAGTTGCGCTACCGCAGCATGGACGTGCTGCTCGTGGACGACATCGCCTTCATGGCCGGCAAGGAGTCCACCCAGGAAGAGTTCTTCCACACCTTCAACGCCCTTTACAACCTGAAGAAGCAGATCGTCTTCACGAGCGACCGCTCACCGAAGGAGATCACCAGGCTGGAGGAGCGTCTGCGCTCACGGTTCGAGTGGGGCCTCATCGCGGATATTCAGCCGCCGAACCTCGAGACGCGCATCGCGATCCTGAAACGCAAGGTCGACATCAACAACATCTATATCACCGACGACGTGATCGAGTTCATTGCAGAGAACATCACCGACAACATCCGCCGCCTCGAGGGGGCGCTGGTTCGTTTGCTGGCGTTCGCGAGCCTGACCGGTCGTGAGATCTCTTTGGAAATGGCCTCCGAGGTTCTCTCCTCTTATTTCCAGAGCAACTCCGCCGGACCGGTGAAGATCGCCGACGTCATGGAGGTCGCCGCCGACGTCCATGGCTTCTCGGTCGATCAGTTGAAGTCCAAGCGACGCACCCAGGACCTGGCCCGGGCCCGTCAGATCGCGATGCACCTCGCCCGCGAATTGACCGGCGCCTCCCTCAACCAAATCGGTCGCGCCTTCGGTGGACGCGATCACTCGACCGTGGCTTACGCCTGCCAGAAGATCTCCACGGAGATGGCGAAGGACCCCCGCTTCCGGGGTGCCGTGCGCGACCTCATGGACCGGGTCCGCCAACGCAACTGAGCCACGTCATGAGCGCCTACCATTTCGACGACGCCCTCTTCGGACCCTCCATCACGCATCTGCTCGCCCACGCCCGACCGGCGCCGGGCGAAGATGTGCTCGACCTGGCCTCGGGCAGCGCCATCGTGGGTCGCCGGGCAGCGACCATCATCGGCCCCGACGGTCACATGACCTCGCTGGACATCGGTCCCAACATCCTGCGCAAGGCCCGCTCCCTCCATAACGCGACGACGCCGGCAGCCTGGGTCCGTGGCGACGCGGTCCACCTGCCCTTCGCGGCGAGGGCCTTCGATCTCGTCCTGTGCCATCAGGGGCTGCAGTTCTTCTCCGACCGCGCAGGGGCGGCCCGTGAGCTGCGCCGTGTGCTGCGGGAGGGGGGGAGGGCCGCCATCATGACCTGGACCCGGCTCGAGGATTGTCCGTTCTACCACGCGCTCCACGAGGCCATCACCATCCACCTGGGCGACGGTGCCGCGGGTTTCGTCCGCCAACCCTTCTCCCTGCCCGGTGCCGACGAGTTGCGTGAGGTTCTGGGGACCGCCTTCACCGAGGTAACGACGACCCGCCTCGAGGTCACCACGGTCCATCCCTCCGTCGCCGCCTTCGCCACCTTCTTCCTGTCCTACATGCCGAAGCGTCTCGCCGCCCGTAAGGAGGTCGCGAACGCGACACCCGCCATTGTCCGTCAGATGGAAGACGCCCTGGCGCCCTGGTGCGCAGACGGCGAACTGCAGGCAACCATCCCCGCCCACATCACCTCGTGCCGCTGAACATCCCCAACCCTGCGGGACCTGATCGCCCCCCTCCGGCGCCGGGTTGCAGCCCTGTTTTATGGGGGATAAACCTGGGGATACATGGGGGGTTTCCGGGGGAAGACCGTCAACCTTTCGGGTACTGTTTTACCCGGTGGGGAGAAGCCGGGGTTAGTACCCCGCGGTCTCCCAAAGTTACCCCACGCCCATGCGTCTCCAAACCAGGGGTTACGGCCACGCCAAGACCTTTCCGGGACTTATACCCGTTATCCACAACCCCTACATCATCAACAGTTTCTATCTTTATCCAAGATACTTGATCATGAGGGGGGCATCGCCTATCATGGCCATCCCGCGTGAGACCGTGAACCACCTGACCGGAGGATCCCAGTTTGAAGTTCGAGATCCAGCAGGACGAACTGCAAAGAGCCTTGGACATCATCGCCAATGTGGTGCCGGCCAAGACGACGCTGCCGATCCTCACGTGCGTGCTCATGGAGGTCGAGGACGGTCAGCTCAAGCTGTCCGCCACCAACCTCGACATCTCGATCACGACCACCACGGACAAGCTCAAGGTCAAGGACGCCGGCCGACTCGCGGTACCGGCCGTCAAGCTGGTCCCGTTCGTGCGCAGCCTCGGTGCGGGGTCGGTGACCGTGGCCCAGACCGGCAAGCAGATCCGGTTGTCGAGCGGCAAGGCGAGCCTCACCGAGAACACGATGAACGTGGACGAGTACCCGGCGCTCAAGGAGCTCGTGGAGAAGGACGGCCTCGACATGGAGGCGTCCCTGCTCATCAACATGATCAACGAGACGAACTACGCCGTGTCCCGGGACGAAACGCGCCCGGCGCTCATGGGCATCCTGTGGGAAATCCGGCCCGACAAGCTCACCCTCGTGGCCACCGATGCCCACCGCCTGGCCCGCAGCACCCGGGCCATGACCTGGACCGTGAGCGGTGACCGGGACATGATCGTCGACACGGCGGGTCTCAGGCAGTTGCCGCGCATCGCCGCCTCCCTCGGCGAGGAGGACTCGGGCAACATCACGGTGTTCATGGGGGACAACCAACTCTCCTTCCGGGCCGGCGGCACGGTGCTCCACACCCGCCTGCTGGAGGGACCGTTCCCTGATTATGACGCGGTCATCCCCAAGGACAACGACAAGCTCGTGACCATCGACAAGGCCACGTTCAGCCAGGCGATTCGCCGTGTCTCCATCACCGCCGACCGCATCACGAGCCAGATCAAGCTGGGCATCGAGAGCGGGCGCATGGAGATGAGCGCACGGGGCGCCGAGGGCAGCAGGTCCGAGGACGAGATCGCCGTGGCCTACGAAGGCGACGCCATGGAGATCGGCTTCAACTATGTCTACCTCCAGGACATCCTCAAGAACCTGAGTTCGGAGACCGTCGTGATGCTGCTGCGGGACTCCCAGAGCGCGGCCCTGCTGCGGCCCGTCACCGAAGAGGGCGACGACACCGGCGTGCTCTGCCTGCTCATGCCCCTGCGGTTGGCCGGCGAATGAGCCCCGCCCGATGCGGATAGATTCCGCGCGTATCACAGGCTTCCGGAATCTCCGGGAGACAAGCTTCACCTTTTCGCCCCAGGTCAACCTGATCCTGGGGCGAAACGGTGAAGGGAAGACCAACCTCCTCGAAGCCCTCAACTACTTCGCCCTCGGACGCAGCCACCGCGGCGCCCGCAACGAGGACCTCATCGGGTTCGGCACCGACACCCTCCACGTCGAACTGGAGGTGACCGACGAATCGGGCGCTCACTTCGCGTGCGAGTACGGCCTGGGGCGGGACGGGAGCCGCCGCCTCCGCCTCGACGGTGAACCGGTGCGCCGCCGCGCGGATCTCGTCGGTCGCCTGGCCACGGTCTTCTTCAACCCCGACAGCATCCGCCTCGTGCGGGGCAGCCCGCGGCGCAGGCGCCACTTCGTCGACCAGGGCCTGGCCGAGATCGACAGCATCTACCTCACGCACCTCACCGCGTTCCAGCGCGCCCTCAAGCAGAAGACAGGGCTGCTGCGGGACGTCCGCAAGGGGATCCTGGCGGCCGACCGCGTGGGCGAGGAACTGGAGGCCTGGAACCGCGAAATAGCCCACCACGCCGCGGTGGTGTGTCGGGAAAGGGCGGGCTACGCGGCCCTCATGACCCCTTTTGCCGACGCGGCCCACCACCAGTTGGCCGGCACGGAGGACATCCTCACCGTCGTCTACCGACCCCGTTTGGAGACGGTCGCGGCGCAGATGGTCGGGTGGGGTGACGGGGTCCCGGAAAAACCTGCCGAAAATGATGCCCTGGAGCAGGATATTTTCGAGGAAATGAGTTATATTGTAGGGTCGGAAATACAGCGGGGAAGACCGTTGAGCGGACCCCAGCTGGATGACTTCGAAGTGCGCCTGATCGGCCCCGGCCGACCGGATGACGGGCTTGATCTGCGCACGTTCGGATCCCAGGGCGAAACCCGTTCGGCGGCCATCGCCATGATCCTCGCGCGGAGCGATGTCCTGCATCGACGACGGCAGGTCCGCCCCGTGCTTTTTCTCGACGACATCTTCAGCGAGTTGGACAGGGAGCGCACCCATCGACTGCAGGAAATGGCCACGCGGGACCACCAGGTTTTCGTGGCCACGGCCCGGGCGGACGATGTCGAGACCTGGCGGCCGCAGGAGTGGAGCGCCTGGCAGGTGGCTGCGGGCGGCTTCACCGTCGTCGACGACCTGTTGCGAGCGGAATAGAAGAGACGAGGACCACGATCATGGGCCAGCGTCGTGACAACCCGGGCCCGCAGCACGTGTCCCGCATCATGCGGGCCGCGCTGAGGAATTGCGGGTTGGATGAACGCCTGGAAGAGCGGGCGGCCATGCTGCGCTGGCGCGAGATCGTGGGGGACAAAGTGGCGGACCACGCCTGGCCGGTCGACCTGGTCGACGGCACGCTGGTCCTCGAAGCGGACCACGGAGCGTGGCGTCAGGAACTGACCATGCTCCTTCCGATGATCATCGAAAAATTCAACACCCTGTGTGGCGCGGGCACCGTCGAGAACATTCAGTGGCGGGAACGGCCCGTGCGCGGCAGAAGGCCTGGTATCAAAAAATGACAGATCAGCAAGACCGACCCAGCGGCGAGCGCCACAACGGCGCCGAGGCATCGCGGGACTACACGGCCCAGGGCATCCAGGTCCTCAAGGGACTCGAGGCCGTGCGCAAGCGCCCCGCCATGTACATCGGCGACACGGGAGTGCGCGGTCTGCACCACCTGGTGTACGAGGTCGTGGACAACTCCATCGACGAGGCCATGGCCGGCTACTGCGATGAGATCCACGTGGTCATCGGCGCGGGTGACATCATCACCGTCACCGACAACGGCCGCGGCATCCCCGTCGACATGCACAAGACCGAGGGCAAGCCGGCCCTCGAGGTCGTGCTGACGAGCCTCCACGCGGGCGGCAAGTTCGACAAGGACAGCTACAAGGTGTCCGGCGGCCTCCATGGTGTGGGCGTGAGTTGTGTCAACGCCCTGAGCGAGCACCTG
This sequence comes from bacterium, assembly GCA_030592025.1. Next base: position 8,739 of record JAUUZX010000008.1, read on the forward strand.
ACCGCCGAAGTACACCGACAGGGCAAGATCCACGTCATGGAGTTCGACCGCGGCGCGCCCCGGGGCCCCATCGAGGTCACCGGCGAATGTCCGCCCGATGAGAGCGGCACGATCATCGTCTTCAAGCCCGACCACGAGATCTTCCCCGAGCGCGTCTTCAGCTACGAGACCCTGCGTGGACGCCTGCGCGAGCTCGCGTTCCTGAACCGCGGGTTGCACATCACCATCAGCGACGAGCGCACGGAGAAGAAGCGGGAGGAGACCTTCCACTTCGAGGGCGGCATCGTCGAGTACGTGCGCTGGCTGAACGAGGGCCGCAGCATGATCTGCGACGAGCCGGTGTACTTCGAGGGGGAGAAGGACGGCATCCAGATCGAGATCGCCATGGACTACAACGACGCCTACTCCGAGGCGCTCTTCACCTTCGCCAACAACATCAACACCACCGAAGGCGGCACCCACCTGTCGGGCTTCCGCGCCGGCCTGACCCGCACCCTGAACGCCTACGCCAACCAGTCCAGTCTCATGAAGAAGGACATGAAGAGCCTGACCGGCGACGACGTGCGCGAAGGGTTGACGGCCATCATCTCGGTGAAGATCCCCGAGCCCCAGTTCGAGGGCCAGACCAAGACCAAGCTGGGCAACACCGAGGTCAAGGGGCAGGTCGAGCAGCTCGTGAACATCTACCTGGCCGAGTACCTGAACGAGCACCCGCGGGAGGCCCGGGCCATCGTGGCCAAGTGCGTCGCCGCGGCCCAGGGCCGGGAGGCTGCGCGCAAGGCCCGCGATCTGACCCGCCGCAAGTCGGCCCTCGACTCGGCGGCGCTGCCGGGCAAGCTCGCCGACTGCTCGAGCCGCGACCCCCAGGAGTGCGAGATCTACCTGGTGGAGGGCGACTCGGCGGGAGGTTCGGCCAAGCAGGGCCGCGACCGGCGCTTCCAGGCCATCCTTCCCTTGAAGGGCAAGATCCTGAACGTGGAGAAGGCGCGCCTGGACAAGATGCTCGGCAACGACGAGATCCGGACCATCATCACGGCCCTGGGCGCGGGCATCGGTGTGGGCGTCTTCGACCTGAGCAAGCTGCGCTACCACAAGATCATCATCATGACGGACGCCGACGTGGACGGCTCCCACATCCGCACCCTCATCCTCACGCTCTTCTTCCGCCACTTCCGCGAGATCATCGAGAACGGGCACATGTACATCGCGGAACCGCCCCTGTACCGGGTGAAGAAGGGCAAGACCGAGATCTACGCCTTCGATGACGAGCAGAAGGACCGCCTCGTCGAGGAGATGGGCGCCAAGGGCGTGTACGTCCAGCGTTACAAGGGACTGGGCGAGATGAACCCGGACCAGCTCTGGGAAACGACCATGGACCCGGACGTCCGCACCATCACGAGGATGACCATCGAGGACGCGGCGGAGGCCGACCACATCTTCACCGTCCTCATGGGCGACGACGTGGAACCGCGGCGGCGCTTCATCGAGGAGAACGCGGGCCTCGTCAATCTCGAGAATCTGGATATCTAAGAGGGACCCCCAGCATCAGCGGGCCCCCAGTGGCCCCGAAGCAAGAGGCAAGGCATGGCCGACGACAAGAATCGCGACGACGAGCTGAACGAGAGCTCCGACGGGCAGGACCCCACCGCCGAAGGTGGCGCTGTCCCCAATAAAATCGGCGAGACCGTGATCGACGTGGGCATCGAAGAGAAGATGCGCACGAGCTATCTCGAGTACTCCATGTCGGTGATCATCAGCCGGGCGCTGCCCGACGTGCGCGATGGTCTGAAGCCCGTGCACCGGCGCGTGCTGACGGCCATGAACGACCTGAACCTCCAGCCGGGGCGCCCCTACCGCAAGAGCGCCAAGATCACCGGTGACACCACGGGTAACTACCACCCCCACGGCACGACCGCGGTGTACGACACCATGGTGCGCATGGCGCAGGATTTTTCCCTGCGCTACCCGCTCATCGACGGCCAGGGCAACTTCGGCTCGGTGGACGGCGATTCCGCGGCGGCCGAACGCTACGCCGAGGCGCGCCTGACGAAGTTCGCGACCGAGGTCATGACCGATCTGGACAAGGAGACGGTCGACTTCGTCCCCAACTATGACGGCTCGCGCCTGATGCCGTCGGTCATGCCCTCCATGGTTCCCAACCTCCTGGTCAACGGTTCCGATGGCATCGCGGTGGGCATGGCCACCAAGATCCCGCCCCACAACATGGGCGAGGTGTGCCGAGGCCTCCTGGCGCTTCTCGACAATGCGGATCTCGAGCCCCACGAGTTGCTCGAGTACGTGCAGGGCCCGGACTTCCCGACCGGCGGCATCATCCACGGTCGCAGGGGCATCTACGACTACATCACCACCGGCCGCGGCCGCGTGGTCGTGCGGGCGCGCACGGAGACCGAGATCCTGGACAACGGCCGCGCGCGCATCATCATCTCCGAGATCCCCTACCAGGTGAACAAGGCGACGCTCATCGAGAAGATCGCCAACCTGGTCAGGGCCGGCACCATCGAGGGCATCAGCGACCTGCGGGACGAGTCCGACCGTGACGGCATGCGCGTCATCATCGTCCTCAAGAAGGACGCCTTCCCCCAGGTGGTGCTCAACAAGCTCTACACCCACACCTACCTGCAGACGACCTTCGGCGTCATCAACCTGGCCCTGGTGGACAACCAGCCCAAGGTGATGAGCCTGAAGGAGACCATGCTGGAGTTCCTGAAATTCCGGGAAGAGGTCATCGTCCGGCGGACGCGCTACGCGTTGCGCAAGGCCGAGGAGCGGGCCCACCTGCTCGAGGGCTACCGCATCGCGCTGGACAACATCGACGCCATCGTCGAGCTCATCAAGAAGAGCGAATCCCCCGACCACGCCCGCGATCAGCTCATGGAGCGCTTCACCCTCAGCGAGGTCCAGGCCCAGGCCATCCTCGACATGCGCCTGGCGCGGCTCACGGGCCTGGAGCGCAAGAAGATCGAGGACGAGTACCGCGAACTCATCGAGCGCATCGCCGAACTGAAGGCCATCCTCGACAGCCGGGACCTCGTGCTGCAGATCGTGCGCGACGAGGTGAACGAGGTGAATGCGGCCTACGCCGACGACCGGCGCACGACCATCGTCG
>JAUUZX010000166.1 GCA_030592025.1 bacterium
CATCTCGACCGTGCGGATCTGCACCTCGATGTGCTTGCCGCCGGGGACGCGCACCGTCGAATGGATTGACTGGTACATGTTGGGCTTGGGGGTCGCGATGTAGTCCTTGATGCGGTCGGCCAGGGGCGGAAACTGGGACTGCAGCACCCCCAGGGCGTGGTAGCAGTCGGCCTTGGTCTCGGTGACGATGCGCAGGGCGAGCAGGTCGTACACCCGGTCCAGGCCGATCTCCTGGGCCTGCATCTTGCGGTAGATCGAGTAGAAGTGCTTGGGCCGCCCCTCCACGTGGCAGTGCACGCCGGCGGCGGCGAGGGCCTCGCGCATGGGGCCGGCCAGCTTCTCGATGAGACGCTCGCGCTCAGCCCTGGTCTGCTTGATGCCCGCCTCCACCTCGAAGTAGCGCTCGGGCTGCAGCACCTTGAAGGACAGGTCCTCGAGCTCCCACTTGATGCGGGCGATGCCGAAGCGGTGGGCCAAGGGCGCGTACACGTCCATGGTTTCCTGGGCGATGTCCTGCTGGCGGTCCTCGGACAGGAAGCGGATCGTGCGCATGTTGTGCAGACGGTCGGCGAGCTTGATGAGCACCGTGCGGGGATCCTGGGCGATGGCCAGCACGAGCTTCCGGTAGGTCTCGGCCTTGCGCGCCTCGCGGTTCACGGCGCGGATACCGCTGATCTTCGTCACGCCGTCGACCATGAGGGCGACGTCGGTGCCGAATTTCCGCTTGATGTCCTCGAGGGTGTGCTCCGTGTCCTCCACCACGTCGTGAACCAGGGCCGCGATGAGGGTGTCCACGTCCAGCCGCAGGTCGGCCAGGATGTCGGCCACCGTCAGGGCGTGCAGGAAGAAGGGTTCGCCGCTCTTGCGTTTCTGGCCCTCGTGTGCCTGTGCCGCGAACTCGTAGCCGCGCCAGAGGTGGTCGCCGTCGGCCTGGGGGTTGTAATCGCGAACCTTCTCCTGGATGCCTTCCATGCAGGCGCGCAGATCCGTCTCACCGGTCGCCCGCTGCGCGTTCATTGCGGGGATCCGGGTCGGATGTCCACCAACAGCTGCTGCACCGGGTCGTAGGCGCCGCTGCGGGGGCGGTAGGTGGAACGGCCCACCTGGAAGAGGATGTCCCAGGTGCGGTCGAGCACGTCGCGGGACCCGTAGCCCTCCCGGTCGAGCATGCGTCGCCAGGCGTCACCGCAGCCGAAGGAGACGAACTCGCGGCTGAGCGCCGGCGTGCCGCCGTTGGTGCGGCGCGTGGGTCCCCGGAATGCGAAGCGCAGATGGGCCCCGCCGCTGAGGGATGTGGGCGGGCGCTGGAGTTCCAGGCCGCAGCAGCGGAACACGGGCTTGCGGTTACCGGCGCCGAAGGGCTCCAGGTACTCCAGCTCCCGCACGAGCCGCGCCACCCCGTCCGCCTCGAGGTCCCCGAGGCTCAGGTCCAGATCGTACCCCTCGGGCACGGGGCCCGATTCCGGGTTGGCCCGCAACGCCGCCAGGAACGTCTCGCGGAAGGCGTCGATGTCCCGGGGCCGCAGGGTCATGCCCGCCGCCTGGGCGTGGCCGCCGTAGCGCACGAGATGCCCGGCGCACTGGTCGAGCACGGCCTTGACGTCCACCTGGGGCACGCTGCGCGCCGAGCCGCGGGCCTCCTCGCCCTCGACGGCGATGAGGATCACCGGCAGCCGGTACTGCTCCACGAGACGGGCCGCGCCGATGCCGATGATGCCCTTGTGCCAGTCGCTCGACGCCAGCACCAGGCCGGGCTCGCCACGCTCGACAAAGGGCACCGCCATGGCGATGGCCTCCTCCTTCAGGAGCAGGTCCTGCTCCTTGCGGCGCGTGTTCGTGCGGTCGGCTTCCGCGGCCAGGCGGCTCGCCGTTTCCGGGTCCCGCGTCAGCAGCAGCTCGAGGGCCGACATGACCCGGCCGATGCGCCCGCACGCGTTGAGCCGCGGCGCGAGCTGGTAGGCGAAGTCGCTGGTCGTGACGGGGAAGCCCCGGTCCAGGCCGCTGACCGCCAGCAGGGCCGCCAGGCCCGGCCGGATCGTCGCGCGGTCGTTGAAGCGCTCGAGACCTTTCTTCACCAGCAGCCGGTTCTCGCCGACGAGAGCCATCTGGTCCGCCACGAGGCCGAGGGCGACGAGGTCCAGCACGCTGACAAGGAAGCCGTCGGGCAGGCACGCGGGGTTCTTCTGCTTCAGCGCCTGGGCGAACTTGAAGGCGACGGCGACCCCGCACAACTCGGGGTTCGGGTAGCGGTCGCCTTTGCGTCGGGGGTTCACCAGGGCCACCGCCGGCGGCCGCTCCTCGAAGATGTGGTGGTCGAGCACGACCACGTCCATGCCCAGTTCGTTGGCCAGCACGATCTCCGCCGTGGCCGCCGCGCCGGTGTCCACCGTCAGCAGCAAAGTCACGCCACGGGACGCCCACTCCCGCACCATGCGGTCGGCCACGCCGTAGCCGTCGGTGGCCCGGTCCGGAACGAACGCGGGCTCGGCCATGACGCGGCCGCCGTCCACCTGCAGGGCGGCCATGGTCTCGCTCAGCAACGCGCTCCCCGTCAGTCCGTCCACATCGAAATCACCATGGATGGCGACCCGCTCGCAGTGGGCAGCGGCCCGCATCACGCGGTCCACGGCAACGTCCATCTCCTCCAGGAGGAACGGGTCGTGCATCTGATCGAGGGACGGGTAAAAGAAGCGGTCCATGTCCCCGGCGCGGACCACGCCACGGCAGGCCAGCACGTTCACCAGCTCGTCGGAGACGGGGAAGTCCAGGGGCAGCTTGCGGCGCATGGCCTGGATCTGCTCGGCACAGTCCGCCGTATGGGGGCTCCAGGGGCGCCCCGTGAAGATGCCGACCGGACCGTCGGCCTCGAAGTCCATCGCGAATTGCAACACGTCTCCCGAACGGCATGCGGCGCCGAGGCGCCGAAGAACGCGGACCACGGCGCGGGGCCGCGGCACACGGTAACGGTGTGACGTGAGAAGTCGGTCGTAAGCCGAGTTCTGTTATCGCACGGGGCACCAAGAGGTGACCGGCGCGACGACAGTCATGTATCTGCGACCGCCGTTGCCGACGGTCTCTAGCGACCTACCCGGGAGTCCTAGCGAGGCGGGCACCTCGTCCTCCCCTATTTGGTCTTGCTCCAGGTGGGGTTTACCCTGCCACTCCTGTCACCAGGAGCGCGGTGAGCTCTTACCTCACCATTTCACCCTTACCGGGACCGAGGCCCCGGCGGTATATTTTCTGTGGCACTTTCCGTGGGATCGCTCCCCCTGGCCGTTAACCAGCACCCTGCCCTATGGAGCTCGGACTTTCCTCGCACCTCCTGAACCGGGGTTCGGGAAACACGCGACTGTCTCCCCGACTTCTCACATCGCCATGATAGCCGGATTACGCAGGGATGTCACAGGAATTTGCGCCGTTCCGGGCCGCGATCAGCCCGCCTCGTCGAGGGCCCGGTTGGCCACGGCGTCGGCGTGGGCGTTGAGGGCGCGCTTTACGTGCTGCACCCGGAATTCCTTGAGATCCCGGCTGAGGAACACCACCTGCTGGTACAGGGGCCGCAGATCCGGGCTCTTGACCCGGTAGGTGCCGTTGAGCTGGCGCACGATGAGCTCGCTGTCCATGAACAGGTGGACGCGCTCGACCTGCCACCGCCGGCAGTGCTCGAGGGCCATGACCACCGCCCGGTACTCCGCGACGTTGTTGGTGGCCCGGCCGATGGCCTCCCCGTGCTCGGCCAGGAGTTCGCCCTTGCGCTGGGCGAAGACCACCCCCACCGAAGACGGGCCCGGATTGCCGCGGCAGGCGCCATCGGTGTGGACGGTCATGACCGGCGCCCCCTCGGCGGGCAGGGGGTTCGTGGCCAGGTCCGCCGCCGCCGGCAGGACAGGCCAGTCCGGGTCCGCTCGCCGTGCGCTCCGCTTCGCCGGCCGGTCCTCCGCCAGGGGCGACCCGGCCTCGCCATCCTCGGCCTGGATTTCCCGGCGCCAGATGGCCAGACGCCGCCGCAGTTCCCGGACCGACAACCCGCACTCGCGGGCCAGGGAGCGCAGATCGCTGCTCCGTTCCAGGGTGCGCAGCAATTCCATGATGGTCTCGGGGTTTCCGGCAGAATTCACGGACGGTTCCTTTCGCTGGTCGGCATCGCTCAACGCCAGGGCCGGTGAACGACGAAGCGGGTGCAGGTGGTGCAGCGGACGAGAGCTTGCCCCTTGTCGACGGCGATGGCCTGATGGGCCGGCAACAAACCGAAGCAACCGGAACAGGCACCGTTCTCGAGCCGGGCCACGGATCGCCCATCGCCCCGGCGCAGCCGAACCACGTGACGGGCCACGTCCGGCGGCAGCATGGCCATGAGGCGCCGGATCTCAGCCACGGTTTCCGCCTCGAGGGCCGCAGCCTTGGGCTCGGCCTCCGCCAGGGTGGAGGCCTCACGGCGCGCCTCGCCGGCCTCGCCGGACCGTTCGTCGGCCTCCTCGAGCAGGTCCAGGGCCTCGGTCTCGAGCTTGTCGAGCCGCCGCACCTGGGCGGAGATCTCCTCGGTCAGGGCACGGTGCTGGCGACGGTCCGCCAGGCCGACCAGACGTTCCCGCCGGGCCACGATCCCCGCCTCCAGTTCACGGATTTCCCGATCCCGGCGCCGGTACCCGCTCTCGGCCTCGCGACGGGCGCCATCGGCCACGTCGGCATCCTCGCCGTACTCCGCGGCAAGCTCTCCACGGCCACGGGTGCGCTTGCGCAGACGATCGAGGGTCGCCCGCGCCCCGGCCAGTTCATCTTCGCACTCCGCGAGTTCCACGAGCACGTCGATCACGATGCGGATGTCCATGTCCATGAAACCGACTTTGGCCTTCCCGACCGGTGTTGCCAAGGCAAATCCGGCGCCGGACACGAAAAAGGGTGCACAAGGCACCCTCGTTCTCTCCACTCGTCCATGGATTTGCGGGGGCGCCGGGGCTTGAGGATCCCCTGCGCGTCTCGCTTGGCCCGGTGAACCGGACCGGCTCCGGCAGATGATGATGGTGGGCGATACTGGACTCGAACCAGTGACCTCTCGCGTGTGAGGCGAGCGCTCTAGCCAGCTGAGCTAATCGCCCGGGAACCTGCCGCGGCCGGTGCGACGGTCCGGAAACCTGGTGGGCCCACCAGGACTTGAACCTGGGACCGGCCGGTTATGAGCCGGCTGCTCTAACCATCTGAGCTATAGGCCCATGACC
>JAUUZX010000225.1 GCA_030592025.1 bacterium
CGGGCCCATGGGCGCTGGCCAGAAAGGCCTTCCCGCTCGGAGTCGTCAGGTTGATGAATACTTTTTGCCACGCTTCCAGCGCAGCCACTTCGCCGCCTCAGCCGCCGCCCTTGGCAAAGGGTTCGGCCAAGGAGCCGGATTCCTTCACCACCACGTTGGCCTTGAGGGCCTCCTCGCTCGCGTGGCAGCCCAGGCAGGTACCTTGCTTGGTAACCGGACCGGCCAGATCGTTGGACGTGTCGTTGTCGCATCCCCACATCGCTAGCGAGAAGGCCAGCGGCAGGAGAGCCAGGAGAATCACACGGTTCATGACGTGCTCCCAGGTTGGTGCCCACCCGACGTCACGGTGTCGGGCACGGCGAGGCCGCGGGCGAAGATCGGCACGTTGTTGCAGACCACGTCCCCGGCGTGAAATTCGGACTCGGTGATTTCCTTCCAGACGCCGATGTTCAGGGCGCAGTCCATGACCATGCCCACGAAGCAACGGCTGGTGATGAAGGGGTCGACCTCGCGCACGGCGCCATTGACGATGAGGCGTTCGATCTCCCGTGCCATGAAAGAGATGTAGGGCAGCCGAACCTCCCTGAAGAGGACGGTGGCGATGTCGCCGGCGTCGACGGTGTTGTTGAACATGAGGCGCATGAGCTCGGGGTCCCGGGCCGCCAGGTCCAGGACGTGGTGGGCGACACCGGTCAGGATGTCCTCCAACGAGTCCAGACCCTTGAACTCCTCCAGGTTGCCGCCGATGTCGTGCTCGGAAGCCTTGGCGCGCAGCACCTCGCGGTAGAGGTCCAGCTTGTTCTCGAAGTGACGGTAGATGGCAGCCTCGGTGATACCGCAGGCCCGCGCGATGGTGCGGATCGAGGTGCCCTCGTACCCGCTGCGGGCGAAGAGCACCGTGGCTTCCCGCATGATCTGCTCGCGCCGGTCGGGGCGTCGGGTCGTGACGGCCATCAGTTCCTGCCTCGGTTGCGAGCCACTAGAAGCGCCCGCCCACGGAGATCGCGTAGAGATCCTGGATGTAGTCGTCCCAGCGATTCTCGTCGAACTCCTGGCGGCGATAGGTGGCCGTCACGTCGATGTTCTCCTTCGCGGCCCAGGAGGCCCGCAGCAACATGCGGTCGCTGTCGGACTCGAGGGGATCCAGGGCGTCGGATACGTCGCCCTCGTCCTGGTAGCGCACGCCTTCGTACATGGCGTCCACGGTCAGCTTCGCCATGAGGTTGAGGGTGACGCCGGGCACGAAGCGCAGGGTCTTGCCCTCGGAGTTCAGGGCGCCCATGCCGGTGTTCGGTGCGGGGGTGCCGCCCAGTTCGAACTTGTCGACGCCGTAGGACACAGTGCCGTGGACCGTCACCCTGTCACTGGCCAGCCAGCTGCCGTTGAGGTAGCTGCTGGTGGAGGTCCAGGAGGTCTCGACGCCGTCCAGGTCGACCCGCTCGATGGTGCGGTCCCGGTACCGGCCGCCGATGTCGAGGCGCAGGCCCCGGGCCGGACGGGAGCGCAGGGCGACCTGGAAACCGAGCTGGTCGCGCTTGGTCTCGTCCATGCCCAGGTACCACAGGGTGCCGTCCCAGGTGCGGTCGTTGGTGGTCTCGCGGGTGCGCCAGTCCGCCTGCACCCGGATCCCCACCTTGCGGGAGATGCGGCGGCGGCCCTTGAAGACGAGCTCCTGGCGCGTCTGCTCCTGGGCGAGTGTTTCGAGGTCGGCGCCGTCGGTGGTGGTGGCGTCCATGTCGCTGGCGCGGTAGCGGTACTGCAGACCGAGGCGGCAGCCGTTGCTGCGGGTGTGGGGGATGGAGGCCCGCAGGTCCTGGCGGGAGCGCTCCCGGCTGGTCTCGTTGCTGCCGTAGAGCACGTCGTTGTCCTGGTTGGCCAGGGACGCGGCCAGGCGCAGGGTCGTGGACCGGCCCAGGCGGGTGAGCACGCCCAGATGGCCGCCGCTGGTCTTGCTCTCGCCGTCGATGGTCACGGCGTTGAGGGAGCCCTGGTCCTTCAGGGTGGACAGGGCGCCGCCGGCGTAGGCCGCCGTGGTCGGCGTCACGTCGTAGCGCAGGTTCAGGTCGGCCTTCACCAGGGTGTGGTCGTCCTCGTGGACGCGCCGCGTGTCCAGGACGCGGTCGCCGTCGCTGGCGCTGACGCCCATCCGCACGTTGGCGGCCAGCTTGCCGGCGCCGTAGGCCAGGTCGCCCCAGAACGTGTTGCGGGTCGTGTCGAAAACCTTGAGGCCGGGGACCTCGTCGCCGCCGGCGCCCACGCGCAGCAGGCTGGCCTTGCTGCCCTTGCGGCAGACGCGGTCCAGGCCGAAGCGCAGCTTGAAGGTGTCGGAGATCCGGTAGCCCAGGCCGATGTCGGCCATGCGCCAGCAGGAGTCGGGGGCTTGGTCCAGGGCGTTGGGGGCGGGGTCGGCCTTGAAGCCCGGCGCCCGCATCTCGCTGTCCTGGTCGTAGGTGTGGTCGGCGTTGCGGAAGCGGATCTTCACGTCGGCGTGACCGGGCTTGCCGCCGGTGAAGAGGAAGCTGCCGGCCAGACCCGAGGCCGCCTCGGTGGTGCCGTAGGCGCGCAGGGAGTAGAGGCCGCCCCCGCCGCTCGTGAGGTGCCAGCCCAGCAGGCCGCTGCCGGCCTGGTCGTTACCCAGCTGCCAGTCCTCGCCGCGCTTGGCGTCGTCGCCGTAGGCGTCCATGGCCTGGAACGTGAGCGTGCCGTGGTTCGTGGTGCCGATCAGGTCGCCGGCGGGGGCCCAGATGCGCGGGGCGGGGGCCGGCAGATCGGTGGCACCGGCGATGCCCGCGGCCAGCACGGTGGCCAGGATGGCCAGGATCGCCAGGATCATCCGGCTCGTCACGATGTATGTCGCCTTCTTCATGGCTACTCCCTTCCTAGTTCCGGAACGTCGGTGAGACGTTCGAGCCGTGGACGTCGTGGTGGCAGTCGTAGCAGCGGTTCTCGTTGGTCAGCAGGCCCGCGTGGGCGTTGTCGCCGATCATGAAGCCGCCGTCGCCGTCGAAGGCCTGGTCGTGGTGGCACTGCATGCACAGGCCGTTGCCGTCCTGGACCAGGAGCTTGTCGTGGTTCGAGCCGTGGGGCCGGTGGCACATGACGCAGTCCTCACCCTGCACGCCGTCGTGCTCGAAGACGAAGGGGCCGGCCATGGCGTCGTGGCAGTTCAGGCACACGTCGTTCAAGCCGTTCCAGCCGGTGGCCGAGGCGTCGCGGTGGGGATCGTGGCAGTCCTGACAGTCCATGCGGCCCTCGAGCACCCGGTGGTGGAAGGGGAGCCGGAAGTCGTCGGCCTGGTCCGGGTGGCACTGGAGGCAGAACTCGGCCCGGTTGCGGAAGTCACCGGCGGGCCGGGCGTCGACCTCGAAGTGGACCTGGTCGCCATGGCAGGAGGCGCAACCGATGGCGGCGCCGTCGTGGGGCCCGCCGGTCCAGTGGGTGGCCTGGACCGTGTGGCAGCGGGTGCACATGTCCGTCTGCTGGGTGTCGCTCAGGTGCGCGAGCTGGTCGGGGCCGAGGATGAATCCGTCGCCCTCTTCCGCCACGTGGAGGCTGCCGGGACCGTGGCAGGCTTCGCAGCCTACGCCGACGGTGCCGGGGCCGCCCAGGGCGAGGCCCGTGGCGTGGGGGGAGTGGGTGTAGAAGGCGTCCATGTCCTCGTGGCAGTCGGCGCAGGACTCGGAACCGGTGAAGGCGGCGTCGGCCGGGATCTCAAAGGAATCCAGGAAGACGTCCCCCGCAACGACCGCTCCGGCGGGGAGGATCAAGAGCAGGGCCAGCGGCAGGAGGATGCGTCGCATGAGCGACCTCCATGGTCAGGAGTAAACGTTTATTGACCAGGGCAATGTTAGGTATTGATATCGGCCAGGTCAATAAAAAAATAACAGGAAATGATTTTATAATAACAAGAAAATGAGTCGTGTTTACTTGTTGAAATTACTCTTCAAAATCAAGGGGCCGTGCGTCTTAGCGCCCGGCCCCCTGTCGTCGTGGTTTGTGGCCATTCCTGTCTTGAACGCCCTCAGTCCTCGGTTTCCTTGGTGAGGGGCTGCAGGTAGGTGCCGAACCAGGCGAGGTCCCACTCCATCTTGGCCAGCCGGTTCTCATGGGTCGTCAGGCCGTGGGGTTCGCCCGGGTAGACGACAAGCTCCGTCGGCACGTCCAGGTAGTGCTTCAGGGCCCGGTACAGGGCCCGGCTGTGGGCCGGCGGCACCCGGGGGTCGCTGCCGCCCACGTGGATCAGGGTCGGTGTCTTGACCTTGTCCAGACAGTAGAGGGGTGAGGCCTTCTGGTAGTGGTGCTCCTGTTCCCAGGGCAAGCCCTCCACGAAATTGACGACGTGGCCCGGGGTGTCCTCGGTGCCCCACTGGATGACCATGTCGAGCACGCCGGCCCCGCTGCTGGCGGCGGCGTAGAGGTCCGGCTCGGCGACGATCATGCAGTTGGTCAGGTAGCCGCCGTTGCTCCAGCCCATGACGCCGATGTGGTCCCGGTCGGCGATCCCCTC
>JAUUZX010000328.1 GCA_030592025.1 bacterium
ATAGTGTACCCATACGGTACTATATTGACATCTGAAATGTAGACTGAATTGGTACTCTACGCAAGAAACAGTTGCGATTATTTTGTTTGCGGTCAAATACGCACCATTCAGAACAAATAAAAGGCCTGTCCCCTAACCGGGAACAGACCTTCCGAAAGGCAAAACAGAGCGGCCGAGCCGCATTCGTTACCGCACGAGCAGCGGCGCAATCACCACACTGATCACAGACATCAGCTTGATCAGGATATTCAGGCTGGGCCCCGAGGTATCCTTGAACGGGTCGCCCACGGTATCACCGATCACGGCTGCTGTATGGGCATCGCTGCCCTTGCCGCCGAAGTGGCCCGTCTCGATGTGCTTCTTGGCGTTGTCCCAAGCGCCGCCGGCGTTGGACTGGAACAGGGCCAGCAGCACGCCCGTGGCCGTCACGCCGGCCAACATGCCGCCCAGCATCTCGGTGCCACCCAGGAAGCCCACGGCCACCGGGGCCACCACGGCGATGAGGCCGGGCAGGATCATCTCCTTGATGGCGGCGTCCGTGGATATCTCCACGCAGCGACGGAAGTCGGCCTCGGCCTTGCCCTCCATCAGTCCCGGGATCTCCCTGAACTGGCGGCGCACCTCCTCGATCATCGAGAAGGCGGCGCGGCCCACGGCGTCCATGGCGAAGCTGCTGAACAGGAACGGCAGCATGGAGCCGAAGAGCAGGCCCACCAGCACCGTCGGCTCCAGCAGATCGATCTTCTCCAGGCCGACGATCTGCTGGTAGGCGGCGAACATGGCCAGGGCCGTCAACGCGGCCGAGCCGATGGCGAAGCCCTTGCCGATGGCCGCGGTGGTGTTGCCCACGGCGTCCAGCTTGTCGGTGCGCTCGCGAACCTCGGGGCCGAGGCCCGCCATCTCGCTGATGCCGCCGGCGTTGTCGGCGATGGGTCCGTAGGCGTCGACCGCCAGCTGGATGCCGGTGGTCGAGAGCATGCCCAGGGCCGCGATGGCGATGCCGTAGAGTCCGGAGAACTCATGGGCCACCAGGATGACGATGCCCAGCACGATGGCGGGCAGGGCGGTGGATTGCATGCCCAGGCCCAGGCCGCCGATGATGTTGGTGGCCGCGCCCGTCTCGCTCGCCTTCGCGATGCGCCGGGCCGGACCCTTGTCCTCGGCGGTGTAGTATTCGGTGATCACGCCGATGGCGATGCCGCCGGCCAACCCGGCCACCGTGGCGATGAAGACGCCCATGGGGGTGAAGGTCTCCCCACGGAACACCCACTCCGCGGGCAGCATCTGCTGGATCACGAAGTACGAAACCACCACCATGATCGCACCGGCGCCGAAGGTCCCGATGTTCAGGGCGGCCTGGGGGTTGCCCCCCTCCTTGGTCCGCACAAGGAACGTGCCGGCGATGGACACCACGATGCCCGCGGCCGCCAGGACCAGCGGCAGGGTCACGAAGTTCAGGTTGCCGGGCATGAAAGCCACACCCAGGATCATCGAACCCACGATGGAGCCCACGTAGCTCTCGAAGAGGTCGGCGCCCATGCCGGCCACGTCGCCCACGTTGTCGCCCACGAGGTCGGCGATGACGGCGGGGTTGCGCGGGTCGTCCTCGGGGATGCCGGCCTCGACCTTGCCCACGAGGTCGGCGCCCACGTCGGCCGCCTTGGTGTAGATGCCGCCGCCCACCCGCGCGAACAGCGCGATGGAGCTGGCACCCAGGGAGAAGCCGGAGATGACCTGCAGCAGACGCGGCGTGTCCCAGGCGTCACCGAAGAACCGGGTGTAGGCGATGTACAGGACACTCAACCCGATCACACCGAGACCGACGACGACCATGCCCATGACCGCGCCGCCGGAGAACGCCACCGACAGGGCGCGGTTCAGGCTGTCCCGAGCCGCGCTGGTGGTGCGCACGTTGGCCTGGGTGGCGATCTTCATGCCGAAGAAGCCCGCCGCACCGGAAGCCAGGGCGCCGAGCACAAAGCTCAAGCCGATCAACGAATGGGAGTTGGCCAGCTTGGCGTTGCCGACGGCCAGCAGCACGGCCACGACTGCAACGAAAATGGCCAGCACGCGGTACTCACGGCTCAGGAAGGCCATGGCCCCTTCCTGGATGTGACCGGCGATGATCTGCATCTTCTCGTCACCTGTGTCCTGTTTTTTCACCCAGGTCGCCTTGTAGACTGCGAATGCCAACGCCAGCACACCGGCGGCGGGAATGAGATAGATCAACGGGCTCTCCTCCTGGCACGGGAAACGGCGGGATAAAGGCAGACGCCCCGGCAAGGGCGTCTGTCCAAATGCGCAGAAATTTTAGCAAGAACCGATGGAAGGCGCAAGGGCGACTCCATCCGGGGCCATCATGGGGACACGATCTCCACGAGTTCCAGTTCGAAAACCAAGGTCGAATTGGGCGGGATCGAGGCCCTGCCCGCGGCCCCGTAGGCCAGTGAGGGCGGGATGATCACCCGCGCCTCGGTCCCCTGCTTCATGCCCTCCAGGGCGATCTCCCGGCCGGAGATCACCGAACCCGCGCCCAGGGTCAGGCGGAAGGGGCGTCCCCGGTCCCGGGAGGAGTCGAACTTGTTGCCCTTGGCGCCGTCCACCCAGAACCAGCCGGTGTAGTCGACGCTGAGCTTATCGCCGCGGGTCGCCGCCCGACCGTCCCCCTGGGTCATGACCTCGAGTTCGATGGTGGGCAGCGCCAGGACCTCGACGTCGAAGATCAGCGGCGCCTCGGGCGGGATCAGCGGCGGTGAACCGGTCACGCCGTAGCCCAGATCGGGGCTGATGAATAACGTCCGCTTGCCCCCCACCCGCATGCCGGGCACGCCCCGGTCCCAGCCGTCGATCATGCGCCCCATGCCGATGGGCAGGGCGATGGGCTCACCCGTGTCGTAGGAGCTGTTGAACTGACGGCCCTTCGCGCCGTCCTCCTGCAACCAGCCCGTGTAGTGGACCAGGATGTAGGTGCCGACCTCGACCTCGGCTCCCTGGCCGACGACCGAATCCATGTAGCTCAGCCCGGGTTCGAGTTCGACCCGGCCGGTTTCCTGGTCGCAGCCCATCAGGGCGATCAGGGCGATCATCATGGCGACCGTAGCCGCGGCGTTCCGTCGGTGCATCGTGTTCCTCTCTGGGGTCGGGAGCTGTCGCCGCCGTCGGACGGCCGCGTTCAATGTCGCACATCGTCCGGTGGTTGACAATCCTCTCCTCCGGTCGCGCCGGTCGCGCCGACCAGGGCCCGGGCGCAGCCCACGACCAGGTAGACCACGATCTCCACCTCGTCGTCGGTCTGGTACACCTGGAACTGGCCCGCCACCGCGAGGCCCACCAGAACGGCCAGACCGGCCAGGACGATCCAGTTGCCCCGCCGGGCCCGCCACAGCACGAAGGCCAGGCCGCCCCCCAGCAGCAGCGCGGCCGCCATGCCCACCACGCCGGCGTTCACGCCGTGCATGAGCAGGTCGTTGTGGGCGTGGGAACGGGAGTTGTAGAACCCGTCCACCTCGTGGAGCGCGAGCATGGCCTTGAAGTTGCCGGGGCCGTAGCCCAGCAGCGGACGCTCAGCCAGCCCCGCCAGGGAACTGCGCCACAGGTTGA
>JAUUZX010000130.1 GCA_030592025.1 bacterium
AAGCCCGCTACGAACCCGCCATGAAAGCGGCGAGGGAGCTCGAAGCGGATATGCCCCCGGAAGTTCTGCAGGAGTTGAATTGGCTTGTCGAGGGCATCATGCCCACCAACTACCACGTCATGATCCGCTTCGGCAAATGGGAAGACATCCTGGCCGAACCCCTGCCCCCGGAAAACCGTCTGGTTACCCGTGCCGTTCATTACTACGCCCGGGGCATCGCCCTGTCGGTCCTGGACCGGACCGACGAAGCCCGTCGGGAAATCGCCAAGTTCGAGGCCGCTGCCGCTGCCGTACCCGAGGACTGGTGGGTCTTGAACAATCGGATGCACGATGTGCTGCCCATCGCCATGGCCATGCTGGAAGGCGAAACCGCTTACCGCGAAGGACGCCTCGACGATGCCTGGGCCGCACTGAGGCGCGGGATCCAGGCCGAGGACAAGTTGATCTACGACGAGCCTCCTGCCTGGATGCTGCCCGTGCGTCACTCCATGGGCGCCTTGATGCTGGAAGCCGGCGAGTTGGCGGAAGCCGAGAAATTGTATCGTGAGGATCAGGTGAAGCATCCCGGCAACGGGTGGTCATTGTTGGGACTGAGCCAGGTTCTGGAAGCCCAAGGCCGGTCCGATGAAGGGGCGCAGTATGCGGCCGCCTCCGAACTGGCCTGGGCTCGGGTTGAAAAGCGCCCTTCGAGTTCGTGTCTTTGCGCGCCGCGCGGCAAGTAGCGCCCCGGGGAACGACCGACCAGGCACCGGAAAGCCATGTTGGTGGAGTGACGGGATTCGCGTAACATCCAGGAAGCGACAAAACCGTCCTCGGAGGCACGATGAACCGCCCGACACCAACCTTTCTCCTGCTCCTCCTCGGCATTGCCCTCGTCGTCGCGGCCCCCGCACCCGCTGCCGACGCCCCGTGGTTCGACCACGTCCTTGTCAGCAACGACGACGGCATCGACGATCCGCGACTCATCGCCCTGGCCCAGGCCTTCGCGAAGGTGGCCCGGGTCACCGTCGTGGCCCCCTTGGCCAACTGCAGCGGCTCCAGCAACTACTGCTCCGTCTTCCAGGGGAAGGCCCTGACCGTCGAGCCCCGCGACCTGGGACCGGGCATCACCGCCTACGGTGTGGACGGATTCCCCGGCGACTGCATGCTCCTGGCCCTCGAAACCCTCCTGGCCGACGACCTGCCCGACCTGGTGGTGAGCGGCGTCAACAGCGGCCCCAACCTGGCCGACGCCTGGATCGCCAGCGGCACCCTGGGCGTGGCCCGCCTGGCGGCCAACCGGGGCCTGCCGGCTTTGGCCCTGTCGGCCCTCGACGACCACGAACCGGCGATGCTGGCCGCCGTCCCCGCCTGGTCGGTGGACTTGGCGGCAAGCGCCACCGTGCGGGACCTGCCCGACGGCGCCTACCTCTCGGTGAACTTCCCGAAAATGGAGATGGGGGAGATCAAGGGCGTGCGCTGGACCGGCCACGGCCGGCGCATCTTCCACGACGCCTACACCCCCGGCGAGCCGGACGCCGACGGCCGCGTGATCGGGACCCTGAACTGGTGGACCGAAGATGGGGATCAGCCCCCTGATCAGGACGTGGCGCTCTACCGGGACGGCTGGATCACGGTGTCGCCGATGCGGGTGGGGGACCTCGACGAGAAGGCTCTCTCCTCCCCTCCAGTGTTACCCGACTGGCGGCCGTGAACGGAGCGCCCGCGCAGTAACCTCAGACGCCAATGTCATACATTAACAAATGTGAGAAACCCATTGTTATACATGGCATAAACCCACTTACAAACCCTGTCGGCGCTATCGCTGGAGTCGTCCGGAAACCCGTCCTCGAACTCCGCCACCATGGCACTCACCGGCCGTTTACCATCGATCTGTTGCCACAGGAAGGAACCGCGGTCCTCCAATGCCACGCGGATATGGCTCCGCTCCGCAGGCAAACGCGGCTGCAGAAACCGCCCAAGGAAGCCATCCGCGAACCGCGGCGGCATGACCGTCACCACACCGCTGGCGTCGTCGATGCGGCTGGGGACCACCTTCGCCGGCACCAGGGTCATGAAATCGCGCCCCGCCAAGGGGTGCTTCTTGCGACGAAACCAGTTCAAGATCGTCCTTTCCTGCTCAGGAACCCTGTCTTGGCGGCCGAAAAGACCCTACGGGCCCGCCGAATCACTCATTGCAGTCCGCCACCAACACGCTATGATGCCGTGGCTATCCCGCCACGCCCAACTTCGGGAGAGTCCGAGGAGATTCAGATGAGCGACACCATTTCCGTCCGTGACCGCTGGTTGAGCGCCATCTGCTACGTACCGCTGTTGGTCTTCGTCACCATGTTCGCCAAGAACCGGCCGGAATTCGTCGCCCGCCACGCCCGCCAGGGCTTCGCGTTGCTCCTGGCCGAGGTGGTGGGGGCGCTCTTCATCATGATCATCGACAACACCATCGGTCTCATCCCCATCATCGGCTTCCTGGTGGTCATCCTGCTGCGACTCGTCTTCTTCCTGGCCGTGCTCGTCGTGTCGGTGCTGGGCTTCACCCGGGCGATCTTCGGAGAGACCTGGCGGATTCCCTACCTGGACGACCTGGCCGACCGCATCCCGATTCACTAGGATCGAACTCCACGACAAACAGGCGAGACGCCAACGCGAAGAGGCCCTGCCGCTTAAACCTCGCAGCTCAAGTATTGCGCATAATGTATATTATGTTAAGTAGTCGTTAGGCGCCCTGATTTCGGCTTAAAAAACCCGGCCTACCGAACCAGATCTTCGAGCTTCTCCCGGATCCTGTCCTCGGTCGCCGAACCCACGAGGGAATCCACCACGGCGCCGTCCTTGAAGAACAGCAGCGCCGGGATCGACTGGATGCCCAACGCACCCGCCGTCGCCTGATGGTCCTGGACGTTCATCTTGCCCACCACAACCCGTCCGGCGAACTCATCGGCCAACTTGGCCACCGTAGGCGTCAGCGCCTTGCAGGGGCCGCACCAGGGCGCCCAGAAGTCCACGAGCACCGGGCTGCTGCTCCCTTGCACCTCGTTCTGGAAGTTCGCGTCGGTGAAGTCCATCAATGCCGCTGCCATGATCAGGGTCCTTTCGCTCGTCGTTGGTGCCAGTTCACGATTTCTTGCGCCGCGCGCAGATATCCACGACGGCTTTTTCAAAAATGATATCGGGTTTCAATGGGGAGCTTTTCAACCCGCGGTCGCAGGCGAGCGCCGAATTGAGAGCCGATTTAACGCCTTCCGGTCCCAATCCACGGATCATGGGCTCCAGATACCGGAAACTCCACGGATTCTGGCCGGTGCGGGCGGCGATCTCCTGGTCCGACTTCCCTTCGGCGCGGCAGGCGTCCAGCAGCGCGCTCTTGCGCACCCTTGAAGAGACGAGAGGCGCGATTTCGTAGGCCGTCCGCCCCCACTCCGCCAAACGGTACCAGGTACGCAGCACATCCGCCGCGCGCCCCGGCATGAGCTGTGCCGTGATCTCGTAACCCTCAAGAGCCGCCTGGTCCATGATGATGCGGTTGATCTCTTCGGTCTCCAGGGGACGGCCACGGTCCTCCGCCAGCAACGTGAGCTTGTCTATCTCGCTCTTGAGGCTCATGAGATCGTTCCCCACGAGTTCGCACAGTACCCGCGCCTGATCCTCGCCCAGGGGCAACTGCTCCCGCTTGGCGGCCTTGATGACCCACCGCACGAGCTCGTCACCCGACGGGGGCGAGAAGTCGAAGAGGTACCCCGCCGTCGCGCAGGTCTTGACCCACTTCTTGCGACGGTCGGCCTTCTCCATGCTGAGGATGAGGATCGTCTCGACCACCGGTTTCTGCGCGTACTTCTCGAAGTGTTCCTGGCTGGCCGCGTCCCCCAGAAGACGTTCGGCGTGCTTGACCCAGACGACCTGCACGTTCCCCAGCATGGGCAGGCTCAGGGCCAGTTGCATGACCCGACCCAGGTCCACCTGGTCACCCTGCAAAGCGTGGAAGTTGAACGCGGCGCACGCGGCACCGAGCGACTTGTCGCGGATCGCGTGGACGACCTGCTCGATGCGCAGGGCGTCGTCCCCCGCCAGCACGTACAGGGGGCGGAATGTGCCCGTCTTGAGGTCCGTGTTGACCAGGTCCTGGAGACGCGGCAGCGCACCCGCTTTGGAACGTGCTCGACGGTCGGCCATCACCAGTCCTCCACGACGCGGGCGAGGATGTCCTTCACGATCTCCGCCCCGGCCTCTTCCTTGGCGCTCTCCTCGGTGCTGAGTCCCGTAGGATCGTCGAGGGTGTAGAGCCCCGTACCGGTGAAACGCACGTCCTTGAAGATGGTCTCGCCGGTGGCCCGCACCGCGAAGGTCAACTCGACGACGATCTGCACCTGGTACTCGTTGACAGTCAGGTCCTCGCTCCGGGCCGCCATCTGGCGCAGGTGGTAACGCAGCACGGTGCCGCTGATGATGCTGTCGGCCGCGCCCTCGCCCACGACCTTGAGGGTGTTATCGGTCTGCAGCGCTACGATGATCGCGTCGGCAAGGTCGACCCCGATGTTGGGCTCGCTGGTGCGGTCCTCCAGGTACTGGACCGCGACCCGCTTGATGGAATCGTCCACCCGTCCGCTCGAGGCGGTGTAAACGCCACAGCCCGACGCCACGAGCAGGACTCCCGGCACCAGCATCGTGACGATGCGCCTCAGCATCCTGGTCTTCATGGGTCCGTCACTCCGTACTGCTTGAGTCGATAGCGGAACTTGTCCCGGTTGAGCTGCAGCAACCGCGCTGCCCGGGTCTGGTTCCCGTCCGCCGCAGCCAACGCCCGGCGCACGAGGCTCTCCTCCAGGCCGGCCACGAGTTCTTCGAGAGGCACGCCCTTTTCGTCCCACTCACCCTCCAGGGCTTCCGTCAGCCTCGCGGGCAGGGCGCCATCGCCGGTTTCTATCGTACCGAGATGCAGATGCTCCGGCAGGAGGACCCGACCGTCCTCGAGCAGGACCGTCCGCTCCATGGCGTTCCGCAATTCGCGAATGTTGCCGGGCCAACGGTACTCCTTCAGCCGCACCACCGTCTCGGGCGCGATGGACTTGAAGCTCTTGCCGAACCGCTGGTTGAACTGGGCCAGGAAATGCTCGGCCAGGGGCTCGATATCCTCGGTTCTCCGGCGCAGGGGCGGCACCAGCAGCGGCACGACCTGCAGGCGGTAGTAGAGATCCTCGCGGAAGGTGCCGGCCCTGACCTGGGCGGCCAGATCCCGATTCGTGGCGGCGATGATCCGTACATCGACCTTGATGTCCACGACCCCACCCACCCGCCGGAAGGCACGTTTTTCGAGCACCCGCAGCAGCTTCACCTGGGAGGACAGGGCCATCTCGCCCACCTCGTCCAGCAGGACCGTTCCGCCGTCCGCGGCCTCCAGCAACCCCTGCTTCTGCGCCACCGCGTCGGTGAACGCACCGCGCTCGTGGCCGAAGAGTTCGCTCTCCAGCAGCGTCTCCGGGAGAGCCGCGCAGTTGATGTCCGTGAAAGCGGCGGCGGACCTGGCCGAGGAACGGTGGATCAGGTCCGCCAGCACATCCTTGCCGACGCCCGACTCGCCCTCGATGAGCACCGTCGAGGCATCGCTGGCGGCCACCTTCTTGACGACCTCGTACAGCGCGAGCATCGCCGGCGAACAGCTCGGCACCACGTCGTCGCCGGCAACGAAGAGGTCATCCCGGTGGCTGCGCCGGTAGCTGTCGCGGGCCGACACCGAGGACTCGAGG
>JAUUZX010000137.1 GCA_030592025.1 bacterium
CTCGCCAGGACGCCCACGTCACCGAGCTGCTGCCGGCGCCGGGCGGGGCCGCTGGAACCGCGATCGAGACGCACGAGGAAATTGAGGTGGACCGCCGGCCGGGGATCACCCACGGCTCCGGACGGACTGACCCCGGGCAGCGCGGCCCCCGCGGCCTCGGCCACCCGTGCCTGGAAACGGGGCACACCGGCCGCGTCCTCGGGCGCGATGCCCGCCATGAAGCAGGCGTTCATGCACTCGCCGCAACCGGTGCAGGTCTCGTGATCGATCCAGGCGCGGCCGCCGCGGATGACGATGGCGTCGAAGAGGCACACCTCCAGGCAGGAACCGCAGCCGGCGCAGAGGGGCGTGTCCACGCTGGGACGGATGTCCCGGTGCAGGGCAAGCTTGGTGGGACGGTCCACCAGGCCGACACCCAGGGAAGCCAGGGCCCCCGCGAATCCGAGATGAGGATGGGGACGGACGGGCGTGAGCACCGCCAGGCCACCGGCCGCGGCGGCGGCGCCGGCCAGGCCCAGGTCACCGACCACCGGCGAGGGGCCGAGTTCGGGATCATCCGCGATGCGGAAGGCCGGCACACCGGAACCGGCAAGGTAGCCCTTGGCCCGGGCCACCTCGGTGTGGCCCGCGACCGTGTCCAGGGACGCCGTCGTGATGGACAGGGTGTCGCAGCAGAAAGCCTCCCCCGCGCCGGACGGCAGGGCCGCCGCCACGTCGGCCACCCAGGACGGCGCGATATTCGGCGGACGGTGGGGCGGGCCGCAGGAAATCTTGATGGCCCAGGCCCCCCGCCGCGGCGCCGCCGGTCCGGCCACCCGGGCCACGAGAGCGGTCAGGCCCGGCAGGACCTCGAGCCCGACGAGGGCAGCCTCCGCCCCGGCCCGCAGCAGATGCACATCAGCGGTCATGTGCCGTCCTCCCCGGATCCGCGCAGGGCCAGGAACTCCGAGACGGTCACGAAGCGCACGCCCTCCGCCGCCAACCGGGGCAACTCCCGCGCCAGCACCTCGGCGGTGGCCCTGTGGGGATGGGCGATGCCCAACGCGAAACCGGTACCGCGGGCCGCCTCCACGAGCCGTGCCAGGTTGGCCGCGATGCGCTCCTGGTCCTCGTTGTCGTAGTCCAGGAAAAGCCGGTTGCGGGCCGTGGGCAGGCCGGCCTTGCGGGCCTCGTCCCAGGCCACGGAGCGGGACGACGTGAGGCTGTCCACGAAGTACAGACCCCGCTCCCGGAGCTCGGCCATGAGGGCCCCCATGGTCGGGGCGTCGCTGGTGGCGGCGCTCCCCATGTGGTTGTTCACGCCCCGGGCGTGGGGCAATCCGGCCAGGGCCTCGTCCAGGCGATCGACGATGTCGTCGCGCCCCATGCCCACCATGATCGCGTCGGGCCCGGGGTCGGTGTCGGGCCAGGACTGGGGCTGCATGGGCAGGTGGAGCATGATCTCCCGGCGGCGGGTCGTCGTGGGCGCCCGTCCGGCGGTCACCGCCACCTCGACCACCGCACCGACCGACCTGCGGACGATCCTGGCGGCGTCCGTCCCCGGCCCGGCGTCGGCCGTCGGCGGCAGCAGCAGGTCGGTGGCCTGCAGGGCGAAGTGACGGGAATAGGATTGCCCCGGCAACACGGCCATGGTCAGGGGCACGGGCAGATCCAGGAGGCGGCGGGTCGTCGCGTTGCGCCCGTAGCCCCAGTCGTCGATGATCAGGGCGACCACCGGGCCCTCGCCTGCGCGCAGGCGATCCCAGGCGTCGGCGTTGGCGTGGCCATCCCAGCGCACCCGGGGATGGCGGTCGGCGCGGTGCAGGATCAGGGTGTGGGTCGGGTGGCCGACGACGCCCACGTCCAGGCGCAGCACGTCGAGCATTTCGTTGGGATGGCGGCCGTCGGGGCCCCGGCGGGATGTCGGCAGGCGCTCGCCCCAGATGACCCGGGCGCCCACGGGGGCCAGGGCCCGCGCGATCTCCTCCTGGACGGACCACCAGGACCGGTCGTGATCCACAGCCAGGGTGCGGCAGCGGACGACGACACCGGCGCCGATTTCCGGGGCCGGGCGGTCCCGATCCCCCGGACGGTCTTCATGGGCGGGGCCCGGCGCGAGTTGGGGCAGGACGCCGGCCAGGGCTTCCTCGACGGCGGCCTGGACGTCGTCGTGCATGCGCTCGGAGCCCAGCCCCAGGAGAGCGGCCCGGCCCGCCCGGGTCTCGGCCCACTTGAGGGCGCCGATGCCCACGACCAGCAGCACGACCGCCGCCGCCAGCACGCCGACCCACGGCCCCGGGCGGGCAGTCCGGCCGCGACCGGCCAAGGTCTTGCGCTGGGAGCGTTTTCGTTTCCTGGCCAAGGGGTTGTTGGGCAAGGGGGTCGTTCTCCCGGCGTCGGTTCGCGACGGCGGCGCCCACCTCCCTGCGGGGGCCGTGTCCGTCAAGGCGATACTAGATCAAACGGCGCCGATGCGCCACCACGGTCGTGGCGGACAAAAAGCGGGGGAACCCTCTGGGCTCCCCCGGTATCGAAATGGCGGTCCGGATCAGGTCGTGATACCCGCGCTCGTCCCATCGATCTGGCCGACCATGCGGTAGAGCGTCCGCGTGCGGCCCTGGTACTCCACTTCCTCCGTGGAGAGGAAGAAACGGATGGACCCGTTGATCTCCAGGTTCTTGGCGCCGTCGGTGGTCGCCTGCTGGATCACGAACTTGACGGTGTAGTCCGCCTCCACCGCGCCCGGGAAGTCCGGATTCTCGGAGGGCCGCCAGGCCGCGATGGGCACGTAGGTCTCGAAGGTGATGCGCTCGATGCCGCCGACACCTTCGCGGGGCGAGTTGCCCGAGAACCACCTCTCGGTGATGCGGACCTCTTCCGCGTACTCGAAGAAGTTCCGGGGCAGCCCGAATTCCAACACCGTGTCGTCCGTCAGGTAGATGCGAAAGCCGTCATCCATCACCGTCAGGTAGTTGTTGTAATCCATGCCCTCGTAAACGGTCTTGAAATTCTCCATGAGCTGCTCGGGTGAGCCGGCGAAGGGCAACGTCTCGATGACGGTCCCCCCACCTCCCCCGCCGTCCTCGGGCGAGAAGATGCAACCGGCGGGCACCATCAATGCTGCCAAGGCGGCCAGCAGCAGAATCCGCTTCACGATCATGACAAAGTCCTCCATCGGATCGCGGGCTTCCCAGGGGTGACAGGTACGCTTCAGGTTGGGAAACCCGCTGAATCAGGCGCTGTCAACGCCTCATGATTATAACATAAACCGTACTCAATTGCTAGCCGTCGTTCCCCGCAGAATGCCGAACGTGGGCAGCACCGACCCGGGATTGTCCGGATCACCCTCCCCCTGGCGATCGGTCCAGCGGGTCACGAACCACTCCGTGCCCTCCTGGCTGAAAACCACGTCCGCCGCCCCCCGGTAGCGGGTCAGGGAGCTGCCGCTGGTCACCGTCACATCGTAGATGACGCCGATCCATTCGACCTCCGTGCCCGACGGGGGCGGAGCGTTGAATTCGGGGTTCTGCATGACCACATCGGTATTTATCGGCCCGAAACTGTAGAACTTGCGGATGAAATCCACTTCCTGGTCCCGGAACCAACCCTCAAAAACCCCAGGATACTGGCTCTCCGCGTCGGAATCGGGGATGTACTCGAAGGCCTCGCCGATGTTCCGTTCCCAACCACCGGAATCGTTGGCCTGGAAGCTCTTGCCCAGGTTGGCCCACACGTTTTCGGGGCTGATCTGGTCGAGATAGTCCACGGCGGAGTTCGAGTCCGGGGGTTCCGGCACCCGGGGCGAGAAAATGCACCCGGCCAGGGCCAGCGACAGGGTTAAAACCGCCGCCAGACGTGCCCACCGGTTGCAATACGCTGAGATTCGCCTCATCAGAAACTCCACTTCACCCAGGTGTCGGCCTCCCAGTAGTCGGCGCTCTCGGGCCGGATGCCCGGGCCGTAGGCGTTCACCTTCATGATCTTGGCCGACAGCTCCAGCGGCCTGATCTTGCCCCACTTGTGGCGCGCCCGCACGCCGATCCGGATATCGCCCTTGTAGCTCGAGGCCACGGAATCCGTCTGGGGATTCCCCACGTCGTCGCGGCCGCGCACCGTCGAGGCCTCCAGGATGACCCCGGACACGGGCTCGAACTCGATGTCGAAATCGATGCTGTTGACGGTCTGGTTGTAGTTGCGGGAGTAGATATCGCCGCCACCGACCGCGTCCCCCGTGCGCAGGGCCTTGATGGTGCGGTTGTAGGTGTGGGCGACGGCGAGCCGCAGGCGTTTCGTGGCCCTGATGGTCAGCCAGCTCTTCAACTTGCCCCGCTTGTCGTAATTGTCGCGCCGGCGCCTGTCGTCGGGGTGGTCGTAGGTCTTGTACTCGATGTAGAGGCTGTACTCCTGGCTCAGGCGCAGCCATTCCGAGATCTGCCAGGCGTACTCCGGGGCGATGGTGTAGCGGTCCCGGGTGTTGTTCTCGATGGACTTGTCGGCGCCGATGGCCAGGTACTGCACCTGATTCCACTTCACCGACAGGTTGGTGTCGGAGTCGCCCCATTTCCGCCGCAGGCTGGC
Source organism: bacterium (assembly GCA_030592025.1). Next base: position 4,558 of record JAUUZX010000137.1, read on the forward strand.
GCTCATGTCCGACGTGAGCTGGTCCACGTTCTGGCCGTTGGGCCGCTCGTCGGGGATCTGCTGGTTGAGTTTCTGCCCCATGTCGACGATCAGGCGCGTCTCGCTGAAGACCGGGCGGATCCACTTGAGGTTCGCCTGCTGGTTGCGCGTGTTCTGGCGGCCGCGGCGGGTACCATCCTGCAGTTGCTGGTCGTTCCACACCCAGCTGTAGCCGAAGTCCGTGACGAAGGAGTCACGCCCCGCAGCGAAGGTCGCCTGGAGGTCGACCTTCTCTTTGTAGTCCTCGGTCAGGCCCTGCAGGCTGCGGGTGTAGCCCACCTCACTGACCGTGCGTTTCAGGTCGGCCGAGAGGCCGAAGCGGCCCCAGCGCACGGCGTTCTCGAAGACGACCACCTGCCGGTTGGCCACCCGGCGCTCGCGGACGATCTGGTCGTCGAAGTCCACACCGGTGGTGTCGGCGCCACCGCGATCGTTGCGGCGCCAATCCAGGTACTCGCTGTCGAAGGTGCTGCGGGTCAGTTCGGCGCGCCCCGTGAGCCAGCCCCGGTCGTAGTAGGCGCCGGCGCCCACCGTGTCACCCAGGGCCTTGGCGCTCTCCCTCCGGTCGCGCAGCAGCCGGTCACCCTGGGAACCCTCGCCGTAGAACCGTCCCGCCAGATGCAGCCCCGGATCCACCGACCACACCGTCTGCAGGTGGGCGTTGGCCGTGCCCTCGCTGAGCTCACTCACGACCGCGCGGTTCTCGCTGCTCTCGTCGAGGACGCCCAGGGAAACGGACAGGGAGTTCAGCAGGCCGCCGACCTCCTTGTCCTGGACGCGACCGTTGATGGCCCCGCGGCGGTTGTCGCGCTTGATGAGCAGGGGCGTGCCGAGGGAGTTGGTCGAGCGATCCTCGGACCAGTCCCAGCTGCCGGTCACGTCGAGCGTGAAGGGCAGCAGGGCGCCGGCGATGTAGGTGAACCGGTCCTGGCGCGTCTCGATGATCTTGTCGTAGCTGCGGTAGTCCTGCCAGCCCCAGTTGAGCTTGTTCTGC
>JAUUZX010000474.1 GCA_030592025.1 bacterium
CAGGCGCACCTCGGCGGGGGGGATGTCCCGCAGGCCGGCCAACTGGCCGGCGGCCTCGCACAGGCAGCCCTTGCCTTGGCAGAAACCCGTGCCGACGCCGGTGTAGCGCTTGAGGGACTCCAGTTCCGTGAAGCCCTCGCGGTAGGCGTCGGCGAACTCGTCGACGGTCACGTCTTCGCATCGGCAGAGGAACGTCTTGCCCTTGCTCATGATTTCTCCCGGGGCGCGGCAGGCAGCAGCACCGATGCGGGGGACTCGCCGGCGGCCTCGCCGACGAAGGTCACGAGGGGGCCGCCCTCCACGGTCGTCGACCAGCCGGATCCCGTGCTGCCCCGGGGTTGGAAGCCACCGCGGGCGGGGGCCAGTTCCAGGTCGACCCCCAGTTGGTAGGGGATGTCGTAGACCGGCTTGGCCCGACGGCAGATCACCGCCAGGTCCGAAGGTATGCGGAGCCGGGCGCCGCCCTCATCCGGGCCCGGGGCGAATTCGGCCATGAGGTTCCCGTTGCCGGTTCCGGATACTCCGGATGCCGCGACCAGGTCGAGACCCGTGTGCAGGGGCCAGCGGCGGGAGACCGCCGCCGCCACTTCGGAGGCCGAGCTGTCCCCCGTGAGCAGGATGTTGGGGCGCGCGCCGCGGGCTTCCAGCAGGGCCGCGGCGAGCCACAGGTCGAGGCCTTCGCCCACCAGCAGGACCGCACGGTCCGCAACCGCGAGGCGGTCCCGCACCAGCAGGCGCAGCAGGGCCCGGGGGCCGAGCACGCCGGGGGTGTCGTTGCCCGGGAAGAGGCCCGGTGCGTCCAGGGCGCCCGCGGCCCACACCAGATGGTCGCAACTGGCGGTGAAGAGGTTGTCACCCTCGCGCAGCACGAGGCCGCCGGGATGGTAGCCCGCCACCACCCGGGCGCCCAGGCGCAGGTCGCTGGTCGAGGCGGCCACGGCGTTGGCCAGGAGGCGCAGATGATCCCGGGCGTCGGCCAGGTCGGGGAAACCGTGGAGATGGTCCCCGGCCGCAAGCTCGTCGAGGGCGGCCAACCGCAGGCCGCCGGGGGCGTCGTTCTCGTCGATGAGCAGGACGGGACCGTCGGCGTCGCGGGCGGCGGCCAAGCCACCGGCGCCGGCCCCGACGACGATAGTGGCATGGTGACCGAGGTTGCGCGCGGCGGGGTGGGGGATCGGGGCCGCGACGCCGTCGGGGAGGCGGCCGACGCCGGTCAGGGGTCGGATGCCACGCAGGAACAGCCGGCTCAGCACCGCCGGCCGGGTGAACCACTTGTAGTAGAACCCCACCGGGAAGAGGCTGCCGCCGGCGGCGAGCACCTTCTGCATGGGAGCGCCGTAGAACGCGCCGGCGTCCTGGCGTTCGACGGCCATGCCGTCGGTGACCGGCGTCTCGCAGGTGCGCACGTTGGGAACGCCGTCCACGCGCATGAGGCAGGCGGTGCAGTGGCCGCGGGCGCAGGTCAAGCCACGGGGCCGCCCGTACTTGGGGCTGTGGGAGAGGTGGCGGACACCGGCCTCCCAGAGGGCGGCTGCGACGCTGGTGTCCGCACGGCAGGACAGGGTCCGGCCGTCGAAGCGGATGGTCGCCTTGTCACCGGCCAATTGCGTTCCTTTCGGCAAGCCCGCTGGCGCAGGTACCGCGACGCTCGATGTGGCGGCGGCGGTCCCCGCCCGTGGGCGAGACCCCGAAAATAGATCCCGGCCCGAGGTGCGGCAAGGAAGGGTTGCCTCCGATCAGACCGTTCTTTCCTCCGACGGTCGGGCGCATATATTTGAAAACAGAGAAACCATTTAGGAGCGCGCCACTCCTCTTGGGGATGACGCGCGCCCTCTCCAGCCCACGCCCGAAGAGGTGGATCATGGCGGAAACAAGCTTTGCCCAGGTGCGCGCATCGGCTGTCGAGAAGGGGGTCGAGTTCGTCGACCTGAAGATGCTCGACCTGTCCGGCCGACTGCACCACATCACCTTCCCCATCGAGCGTTTCACGGAACGCGACTGCGCCGACGGCATCGGCTTCGACGGCTCCAGCTACGGCTTCCTGAAGGTGGAGAAAAGCGACATGGTGCTGGTGCCGGACCTGGCCACGGCCGCCATCGATCCGTTCCGTCGCCGCACCACCCTGACCCTGTTCGCCGAGGCGAAACTCACCGACGACGCGCGCACGCCCTTCCCCCAGGACGCCCGCGGCCTGGCCCGGCGGGCCGAGCAGGCCCTGGCCGAAGTGGGCGTCGCCGACACGAGCATGTGGGGCCCGGAGTACGAATTCCACATCTTCGAGAAGGCGGAGTTCCTCAACGGGGCCAACGATCTGGCCTTCAGCGTGCGCAGCGGCGAGAGCTTCTACCAGAACGCCTACCACGCCTGCAACCCCTTCGATCGCTACGACGATTTCCGCGACGAGGTGTGCGCGGTCATGAAGGACTTCGGGATCCCCGTGCGCTACCACCACCACGAGGTGGGTGGGCAGGGCCAGCAGGAGATCGAGGGCTGGTTCCATGACCTGGTCACCACCGGCGACCACGCGGTGCTGTCCAAGTACATCCTCATGAACCTGGCCGAGGAGCACGGGTTGAAGGTCACCTTCATGCCCAAGCCCCTCTACGACAACGCGGGCAGCGGCTGGCACCTGCACC
>JAUUZX010000493.1 GCA_030592025.1 bacterium
CCCGGGGCGAGCTCGCCACCTGGCGCGGCCACCCGGCCGGCGGCCCCGACATCGGCGCCGTGGCCCGTGATCTCATGGCCAACCGCGGCCACGGTCTGCTCCTGGCGGGACTGCGGCAGCCCGCCGCCGTCCACGCCCTGGTGCACGTGCTCAACACGGCCCTGGGCAACGTCGGCCAGACCATCAGCTTCCTGCCCATGCCCATGCCTGGGGTGGGCACGCTGCCCGAACTCGTCAAGAGCCTGAACCAGGGCGCGGTGACGACGCTCATCGTGCTGGGCGGCAACCCCCTCAAGACGGCCCCCGCCGACCTCGACCTGGCCGCGGCCATGGCCAAGGCCAAGCAGCGCGTCTACCTGGGCGATCGGGACGACACCACCGCCCAGGCCAGCACCTGGCACGTGCCCAGGGCCCACTACCTGGAGAGCTGGGGCGACGCCACGTCCTGGGACGGCACCCACATGTCGGTGCAGCCCCTCATCGAGCCCCTGTACGAGGGCATCACCGTCACCGAAATGCTTTCGTTGTTGGTGGACGAGACGCCCCGCGGCGGATGGCAGGTCGCCCGCGACACCTTCTTCACCATCGGCGGCGGCGAGGGGACGGCGCCCGCCGATGGCGTCGACAAGGGTTTCGAGAAGAAATGGCAACGCTACCTGCACGCCGGTTTCCTGGCCGGCAGCGGCCGTGAGCGGGGCGACGTCTTCGCGCTGAAAGCCAGGCGTATCCCGGCGCCGGCCAAGGCGGGGGCCCTGACCGCCAACAACCTGGAGGCCAGCTTCGTCCACGACCAGTCGGTCCACGACGGCCGCTTCGCCAACAACGCCTGGCTGCAGGAAATGCCCGACTTCATGACCAAGCTCACCTGGGACAACGCCGCGTTGATCGCCCCGGCGACGGCCGACGATCTGGACGTGAAGCACGGCGACGTGGTCGACCTCACCCTGGCCGGCCGGACGGTAACGGCGCCGGTCTACGTGATGCCGGGCCAGGCTCCGTACTCGGTCACCCTGAACCTGGGCTACGGTCGCGACGACGCGGGCCGGGTGGGGAGAGCCGCCGGCTTCGACGCCACGCGTCTGCGCACCTGGGAGCACCAGGACATGGCAGTGGGCCTCACCCTGGTCAAGACCGGCCGCACCTACCCGCTGGCCACCACCCAGGACCACCACGCCATCGACGCCAGTGGCGCTGCCGAGATCCAGGACCGCGTGCCGCGCCTCGTGCGCGAGGGCACCCTGGAGGACTACAAGGCCCATCCGAACTTCGTCGACCATCAGGGCATCCACAGTCCGCCCCTCGTGTCCCTCTGGAAAGAGCGGGAGTACACGGGCTACAAGTGGGGCATGGCCATCGACCTGAACCTGTGCAACGGGTGCAACGCCTGCATCATCGGGTGCCAGAGCGAGAACAACATTCCGGTGGTGGGCAAGGACGAGGTGGACCGCGGTCGCGAGATGTCCTGGATCCGGCTCGACCGCTACTTCCTGGGCGAGCCCGACAACCCGACCGTCACCCAGCAGCCCCTGGGCTGCGTCCAGTGCGAGTTGGCCCCCTGCGAACAGGTGTGCCCCGTGGCCGCCACCATGCACACGGACGAGGGCCTGAACGCCATGGTGTACAACCGTTGCGTGGGCACCCGCTACTGCTCCAACAACTGCCCCTACAAGGTGCGGCGGTTCAACTGGTTCAACAATTTCGAGGACCTGACGGCGACCCAGCGGCTCGTCCTCAACCCGGACGTCACCGTGCGGGCGCGGGGCGTCATGGAGAAGTGCACCTACTGCGTGCAGCGCATCGAGACGGCGCGGGTTGACGCCCGGATCGAGGGGCGCGGCATCCAGGACGGCGACATCACGCCGGCCTGCGCCCAGACCTGCCCCACCGACGCCATCATCTTCGGCGACCTGAACGACCCCGAGAGCCGGGTCAGCAAGCTGCGCGAGGCGAGCCGGTCCTACGACCTGCTCGGCTACCTGAACATCAAGCCGCGCACCTTCTACATGGCCCGCATCCGCAACCCGAACCCGGAGATCGCTCCGGCGAAGGGCCATGGCGGCGGCCACGAGACGAACGATGATCACGGCCGCGCCGACCAGGCCCACGGCTAGGTGGGCGGGCGGCGGTCACGTGACCAGAAGCGACGCGACAACGGAACTGGAGCCTGAGTCATGAATTCAGCGGCCCACGACCCCCTGGACAACACGGTCGACGACCCGACGACGCCGACCGAGTTGATCCTGGGGGACAACGACTTCACGTCCATCACCAAGACGGTCTCGGACATCGTCCTGGAGCGGGAGACACCTAAGGCGTGGTACATCGCGATCACGCTGACGGCCGGCCTGACGGGGATCCTGTTCCTGATGATCGGCTACCTGTTCATCAAGGGCGTGGGCGTGTGGGGCCTGAACAACCCGGTGGGTTGGGGCTGGGCTATCGTGAACTTCGTGTTCTGGGTGGGCATCGGCCACGCCGGCACGCTGATCTCGGCCATCCTCTTCCTGCTGCGGCAGAAGTGGCGCACATCGATCAACCGCTTCGCCGAGGCCATGACCATCTTCGCAGTGATCTGCGCC
>JAUUZX010000045.1 GCA_030592025.1 bacterium
CGGTCGGGATGCCGCAGGTAGAACAGGCCGATGTCCTTCAGTTCGTAGCGCGCCGTCGTTTCGAAGAGCGGGATGCCCTGATGCCAGGCGTTCTTGCCCATGTGTTCGACGAGCTCCGGTTCCAGGCCGAACTCGGCGAGATCCGCCTCCGGGTCCGGTGAGGCGACGAGGATCGAGTTGAAGAGCGTGTCCCACTTCACCGGTTCCCGGTAGTAGTCGGGGATCTGCAGGTACAGGCCCGCGACGACCCCCAGCGACACAACCGTGAGGATCACCTTTAGCCGGCGCAACCGCGGCCGGGGGACGGCGACGTGCAGCAGGTGGGGAGCCGCCAGCAAGGGCAGGGCCAGCCAGTAGTTCTGGACCTTGGAGGCCGCGAAGAGGAGGACGCAGATGTACAGCAGCACCGTCCGCCAGGGGGAGTTGTAGCGGGCCCGGACCGTGCGCAGCAGGAGCCCCAGGCTGATGGCGAAGAACACGATGGAGGCGCTCTCGGCGTAGAACGAGTTGAAGAAGATGACGTAGGGCGCGTCGGCCGCCGCCAGCAGCAGGCACACCGCCGTGAGCCAGCGGACACGGCGCTCGAAGGTCTGGAGCGCGGCGAGGATCAGGTACATGCCCACGAGATAGAAGACGGCGTGGACACCGCCGATGACCCGGATGTCGAAGATCTCGTCGTTGGCGAAGACCTTCTCGACCAGAACGGCCAACCCGGCCAGGAGCAGCTCCGACGAGTAGAGCTCCACCTCCCCGGGCTCCACCCACTCGTAGGTGGGGTCGACGAAGTACCAGTACTCCCAGGCCTCGGGATCCGTGTTGTGGGTCAGGCCGAGGGGCGTGATGACGCGGGTGAAGTCGCCGTTGTCGGCGTAGCCCACGATGGGCGGGATCATGACCTGGTAGAAGATGAGCGCAGTCATGAGGACGAGGACCGTCCAGGACACCACATCGAGGCGCCAGCCGACGTCCGGTCGCACCCTGCCGCTCTCGGTTCCGCTGGTCGTGATGGTCATGATCGTCTCCCAGGCTGGGGTCATTGCTCATGGACTATAATGAAAACCTCTTGTTATAATCAACACCTATCCGGATCTGTCTGGACATGGTTGCGAACCCTTTTCCTGGCGGTGATGATGAACGAGGTGGAGATTTCGATCGTCGTGCCCATGCACAACGAGGCGACCAATCTCGATGCGCTGTTCACGCGCCTGGGCGAGGTCCTGGCCGCTACTACCGATCGCCACGAGATCGTCTGCGTGAACGACGGCAGCACCGACGGCACTCTTGAGGCCCTGCTGGCCGCCCGGGCCGTCGATCCGCGCATCGTCGTGGTCGACCTCTCCCGCAACTTCGGCAAGGAGGTCGCGGTCACTGCCGGTCTCGACCACGCCCGCGGCCAGGCCGTCATCCCCATCGACGCCGACCTCCAGGATCCTCCCGAACTCATCGCCGACATGGTCGCCCGCTGGCGCGAAGGCTACGAAGTGGTCTACGCCCGTCGCCGCAGTCGTCGGGGCGAAACCTGGTTCAAGCTGGCCACGGCGGGGTTGTTCTACCGCTTCATCAATCGCTTCTCCGAAGTGCCCATCCCCGACAACTGCGGCGACTACCGCCTGCTGGACCGCAAGGTGGTCGACGTCGTGCGGGCCATGCCCGAGCGCGTGCGATTCAACAAGGGGCTCTTCGCGTGGGCCGGCTTCAGGCAGACCACCATCGAGTTTGATCGCGACCCGCGTCTGGCGGGTCAGACCAGCTGGAACTACGTCAAGCTCTGGCGCCTGGCCATCGACGGCATCACGTCGTTCAGCGCGTTCCCCTTGAAGGTGTGGACCTACGTCGGCGTCGTGGTCGCGTTCCTGTCCTTCGTCTACGGGACGGTGCTCATCCTGCGCACCATCGTCCTGGGGGTGGACGTGCCGGGCTACGCGTCGCTCATCGTCATCGTTCTCTTCCTTGGAGGCAGCAACCTGATCGGCATCGGCGTCCTCGGCGAGTACATCGGGCGCATCTTCGACGAGGTGAAGCGGCGTCCCCTCTACGTGCTGCGGGACGTCCACGGCCCCGACACCGACGCAGGAGGTCCGATGTCCGGCACGCCACGGCGGCGGTGGAGGATCGACACTGGTGGTTCGTCGGCCGTCGCCGCATCGTCGAGCACTGGCTGGGTCGCTTGCCCGCCCGGGACCACCGGCGCATCCTCGAGATCGGTTGCGGCAGCGGCGGCAACCTGGACATGCTCGCCCGCTACGGTACCGTCGACGCCGTCGACACCGAGGAAACCTCCCTGGCCTACGCCCGCGAGCGGGGCTGCGCCACGGTCCAGCAGGGACGTCTGCCCGCGGACCTGCCCTTTGCCGACGAGAGCTTCGATCTGGTCGTCATGCTGGATGTCCTGGAGCACGTGGACGATGACGCGGCCTCCCTGCGCACGGCCCGCGCCCTGCTGCGACCCGGCGGCACCCTGCTGGTCACCGTGCCTGCCCACCGCTTCCTGTGGAGCGCCCACGACGAGGCCCACGACCACAAACGCCGCTACGGTCGGGCCGAGTTGGGGGAGCGCGCGAGGGCTGCCGGCTTTTCCATCCGCTACCTGAGCCACTTCAACGCGCTGCTCTTTCCTCCGGTGGCGCTGGTGCGTCTGCTCACCCGTGGCCGGACCGGGAGCACGGGCCTGGATGTCCCGCCGGCGCCCCTCAACGAACTGCTGGCGGGGCTGCTCGGGGCGGAGCGCCGCCTCATGCCCCAGATGACCCTGCCCTTCGGCGTGTCACTCCTGCTGGTCGGCCACCGCGATGGATGAAACCCGCGTCACGGTCTTCCGGTTCGGCGTGGTGGGCCTGCTGGCCACGGGCGTCCACGTGGCGGTCTTCATCGCCCTGACCGACGGCCTGGGACTGGACGCGACCCTCGCCACCCTGCCGGCCTTCCTGACGGCCCTGGCCGTGTCCTACCTGGCCAACCACTCCTGGACCTTCGGCGCCCGGGGCGGCCATCGCCGCAGTTTCGGCCGGTACGTGGTCGTGGCCCTGGTGGGCGCCGGCCTGAACATGGCCATCATGCGCACGGCCACGGCGGGGCTGGGCTGGCACAAGAACTGGGGGCTGTTGGCGGTGCTCGCCATCGTGCCCGCGGTTTCCTACCTGGGCAACCGCTACTGGAGTTTTCGGCGGGACTGAGCGGTGAACGTCGGCTGTTCCCGTCCCGCTACAGATCGCCCACGAACCCGATGTTGTACTCCAGGTTGTCGGCGCTGCCGAGTTCGTGGAAGCGCACGTTCAACCCGCAGAACCAGTTGTCGTAGACGAACTGCTTCAGCCCCACCCGCTGGTGGAACCGCGGCAGCCGTCCTTCGACGTCATTGCGTAGGAAAATGTACCCCAACTGCAACAGGAAATGCGTCCGGTTGACCACGTGCTCGTAGCCGGCGAAGGCGGCCAGGTCGAACTTGTCCCACTCGCTCGAGTCGGCGTTCTGCCCCCGGTTGTAGGCCTCTATCTCGATCAGGGCGGGCACGCTCTGGTCGTAGGTGAGATCCAGCCCGAAGCAGTAGCGCGACATGGGTGAGAAGCGGCGCCCCATGGCCGTCGTGAAATTGCCCACGAAGAAATCGCGGTTCAGGTAGGCCACGCGCTGGTCGTGGTCCCGGATATCCAGGTTCAGGTTGCGGATGCCGCCCGAGCCCGTGAAGGTCAGATCCCAGGACCCATCGTATTCGTCGACCGGGCGACGCCCGGGCACCGGCGACGGGTCCTTCAGTTCGTGCTTCACGAACACGACAGGCCCCGTGACGTTCAACCCGTGGTTGGGCCGTTGGGTGCCGCCGTTGGAGAAGTGGGTGGCGCTGAAGCCCCCGATGAGCGCCCAGCGTCGGGCCAGACGGTACTCGACGTTCAACCCCCCCTCGATGTGCACGGATCGACCGGCCCCGATGGCGATGTTGTTGGGGTTGTCCACGGGGTCGTAGGACTCCCAGTTGTCGGTCACGCCGAAGGCCAGGTCGAAGTTGAACTGCCAGCGGTCATGCCGGCTCAGGGGCCAGACGAAGAACCCGTACAGGCTCGTGGGCTTGCCCAACTCCTCGTCGTTGAAGAAATCCGCGCCGTAGAGGCCGACGCCGTAGGACGGGAAGTTGTACAGGTGGTGCCAGTCCTTGCTGCCGTCGGTCTGCCAGCCCAGGTCCAGGCGGACCGAATGGAACTGGTCGATGGGTTCGCCGGTGTTGTTCTCGCCCTTGACGAAGGCGTTGGACGGCAGGACGGCCCCCCATTGGTAGGCCCCCCGCAGATAGGGAGTCGTTCCGCCCGCGCTGGACGTGTCGTCCCCGGCGAGAGCAATGGCGGGCAACAGGGCCAGCAGTGTGACGGCCGACAACAAGTTCCAACGCATGACCTGATCCCCCAAGCGGTTGACGGTGTATTGAACGACGCAGGCCACGGCACCATATCATATCAACTGCGGGTTCGACCAATGGCCTTACGCACGGTCCCGCGGTCTTGTGACGTCCCGTCGCCACTGGTAGAATGGCACCGCTCACCCACGTCACTTCCCGTTGCGACAGGACGGTTTCCGATGACCTTCCGACCACCGCCCCGCCTGCTGATGGCGATCGTTTTCCTGTGTGTGGCCACCACGGCTTTCGGCCAGGACCTCGAGCCGCGTTCCTTCTCCCAGGCGCCGGTGGGCATGAGCTTCGCCGTGGTCGCGCTCGGCTACGCCGAGGGTGACATGTTCTTCGACCAGGCCACGACCCTGGAGGACGTCACCGGCGAGATCACCAGCGTGGCGGCTGCCTACGTGCGCACCCTGGACATCTTCGGCGCTTCGGCCAAGGTCTCGGCAGCGGTGCCTGTCCTGTGGGGTGACTGGGAGGGCCGGTACCAGGGGGAGCGGGCGAGCGCAAGTCGGCGTGGCGTCGCCGACCCCCAGTTCGAACTCTCGGTGAACTTCGTCGGTGCGCCAGCCATGAAGATGAGCGAGTTGCGGGGCTACGCCCAGAAATGGATCGCGGGCGCGAGCATGAAGGTGTCCGTGCCGGTGGGCCAGTACTACCCAGAAAAGCTGATCAACCTGGGTGCCAATCGCTGGGCGTTCCGGCCGCGGCTGGGCGTGTCCCGCAAGGCGGGTCCCTTGACCCTCGAGGCCATGGGCAGCGTGTGGCTGTACGCGGACAATACCGACTTCTTTGGCGGCACATTGCTGGAGCAGGAACCCTTGTGGGCCATGCAGTTCAATGGCGTCTATCAGTTGCCGTCTCGGATCTGGTTCGGGCTGGGGGCCGGGCTTTCCCGCGGTGGCCAGGTCATGGCCAACGGCGTGAAATCCGATACATACAGGAAGAGCACGCGCTGGGCTGCCATCGTTTCCGTGCCCCTGGGTCCGTGGCATGGCGTGAAGCTCATCTACATCAACGGCCTGCGTACGCGGGTGGGTTCGGACCTCGACCAGATCAGCCTGGCCTGGTCGATGCATTGGGGAGCGGAAGGCTAAGTGACACTCAATCCGGAATACTGTAGAGTGTATGGGGCGTGAAGATCGCGTCTATTCGAGCAATTGGTTTCAAAGGGGGAGAACCATGAGGGACATCCGAGCAATTATGACTGTTGTGTTCGTGTTGGTAGTCGCCGGAGCGGCCAGTCTTGCGCTGGCCCAGGACAAACCCAACATCCTGGTGATCTGGGGCGACGATATTGGCCAGTCCAATATTTCCCAATACACCCACGGGGTGATGGGCTACGAGACACCCAGCATCGACCGCATCGCCCAGGAGGGCATGACCTTCACCGACTACTACGGCGAGCAGAGCTGCACGGCAGGTCGCTCGTCATTCATCACGGGCCAGAGCGTGTTCCGCACGGGCCTGTCCAAGGTCGGGCTTCCGGGCGCCAAGGAGGGGATGCACGAAAAGGATCCCACCATCGCCGGCCTGCTCAAGAACCAGGGCTACGCCACCGGCCAGTTCGGCAAGAACCATCTGGGTGACCGAGATGCGCACCTGCCTTCCAACCACGGCTTCGACGAATTCTTCGGCAACCTCTACCACTTGAACGCCGAAGAGGAACCGGAGAACGAGGACTATCCGACAAACCCGGAGTTCCACAAGAAGTTCGGTCCGCGGGGCGTGATCCACAGCTACGCAGACGGCAGGATCGAGGATACCGGCCCACTGACCAAGAAACGCATGGAGACCGTTGACGACGAGACTTCCGAGGCCGCCCTCGAGTTCATCAGGCAACAGCACGAGGCCGGCACGCCGTGGTTCGTGTGGTGGAGTGGCACCCGCATGCACTTCCGCACCCACGTGAAGGAAGAGTTGCGCGGTATTTCCGGCCAGGACGAGTACTCCGACGGCATGGTCGAGCACGACATGCACATCGGCAACTTCCTCGCATTGCTGGACGAGCTGGGCATCGCCGACAACACCATCGTCTTCTACTCCACCGACAACGGGCCGCACATGAACACCTGGCCCGACGCGGCCATGACGCCGTTCCGCGGCGAGAAGAACACCAACTGGGAAGGCGGCTGGCGCGTGCCCTCCATGATCCGCTGGCCCGGGCACATCGAGGCCGGCGCCTGGTCCAACGAGATCATGCATCACATGGACTGGCTGCCCACTTTCCTGGCTGCAGCGGGTGATGCGGACGTCAAGGAGAAGCTCCTAAAGGGCCACAAGGCGATCGACCGCAAGTACCGGGTCCATCTCGACGGCTACAACTTCCTGCCCTACCTGACCGGGCAGGCCGAGCACGGCCCCCGGGACGAAGTATTCTACTTCTCCGACGACGGCGATCTGACGGCTCTGCGCTACCGGGATTGGAAGATCATCTTCCTGGAGCAGCGCGTCGAGGCGACCTTGCAGGCCTGGGCAGAACCGTTTGTCCCCCTGCGGGTGCCGTTGATTTTCAATCTGCGGCGTGACCCCTACGAGCGGGCCCAGTTGACGTCCAACACCTACTACGATTGGCTGCTCGACCGTGCCTACCTGCTCGTACCCGCGCAGGCCTATGTTGGGAGCTTCCTGTCGACCTTCAAGGAGTATCCGCCCCGCCAGAAGGCGGCGAGCTTCAGCCTTGATAATGTGATGGAGACGCTGGCGGAGTCGGGCGGCAGTCACTGACCGGCGACACGGAGGCCGATCATGAACAGGCCGGGCGTCCGCTGAACGGGCGTCCGGCTACTTTCTTCAGGAGCGCTCCCATGAATACATGGAAAACGGACTTATTGTCGAATCGGACCGTCCGACTCTTCCTGGCGGTTCTTGTCTCCGCACTGGCGGCCGCCCCGGTCGGGGCAAGAGAGCAGCCGAAGCTCGTCCTGCAGATCACCGTCGATGCCTTGCGCGGCGATCTGCCGAGCCGGTTCGCCGACGTGCTGGGCGACGGCGGCTTCCGGTACCTGATGGACGAGGGTATCCACTACACCAACGCCCACTACCAACACGCCAACACCGAAACCATCGTGGGCCACGTGTCCCTGGCCACGGGCACCGTACCCGCGGCCCACGGCATGGTCGCCAACGTCTGGTTCGACCGCGAACTGGGCCGCCTGGTGTACAACATCGAGGACCCCGACTACCACTTGCTCACCGTCGGCGCCGATGTGGATGCTAAAACCGAGATCGACCCAACCCAGAGAGCAGCCAAGGTGGACGGTCGGTCGCCGGATAATATCCTGACCTCCACGTTCAGCGACGAATTGGCCGTCCATTTTGCCGGGCGATCGAAGATCTTCGGCGTGTCGGTGAAGGACCGCGGCGCGGTGTCGTTGGCAGGACATGCGGGCAAGGCCTTCTGGTTCTCCAAGGCCAGCGGCGAGTTCGTCACCAGCAACTACTACTACGAACAGTACCCCGACTGGGTGAACGCGTGGAATGCGCGTAAGCCTGCCATGGCCTATGCGGGCGAGGCCTGGGAGTTGACCCACCCGGCAGCGAAGTATCTGTTCGGCGATGCGGACGACCGCGACTACGAGACCGACTTCCCGGGCTTCGGGCGGGTCTTCCCCCATCCCTACGGCGATGCGAACGACAAGTACTTCACCACCCGACTGACCCTGAGCCCCGCGGGCGACGAATTGACCCTGGATTTCGCCAAGACCCTGCTGGTGAACGAACAACTCGGTACGGACGAGGTGCCCGACTATCTCTCCATCAGTTTCTCGTCCACCGACTACGTGGGCCACATTTTCGGCGCCTCCAGTCTGGAGAC
>JAUUZX010000448.1 GCA_030592025.1 bacterium
CGGATGGTGCCGCTGCTGGTGGAGGTTTCCCGGGCGGGCAAGCGGTGGCTGCTGCGCTCGCGCACCCGTCAGGTGGTCCTGTCCCTGCATACCCTGCGCCGCATGCGCGACCTGCCCGGCGTCGAGACGATCCGCATTCGCTGCAGTCTGCCCGCGCCCGAGCCGCAACGCCGTAACAGCGGTTTCCGCAAGCGATCGGCGGGGGCGGGTTGATGTCTCCTGGACGGTGTGGCTGCGCGGCCTTGACACTACCACCGGCCGCCGGATAGATTGAATGCTCTGTGGCGAGGGTATGGGCCCGTCGTCTCACACGGGAGTGGATCCGGCCGATGAACCTGAAGAAGACACCCTGGCTCGACTTCGAGAAACCGATCGTCGAACTGGAGGAGCGCATCCGCACCCTGGAGGATTCGGCCTCCCTGCGCGGCCTCGACGTGACCGATGAGGTCGAACGCCTGCGCAAGCGCGTCGAGACGCTGGGACGTGAGATCTTCGAGAAGCTGGACCCGTGGCAACGCGTCCAGCTCGCTCGACATCCTCGCCGTCCCACCACCAACCACTACATCGATCAGATCTTCGACGGTTTCATCGAGCTGCACGGCGACCGCGGCTTTCGGGATGACCCCTCCCTGGTCTGCGGCATCGCCTGGCTCGACGGGCGGCCGCTGACGGTGATCGGCCACCAGAAGGGCCGCGACACGAAGTCCAACATACACCGGAACTTCGGCATGGCTCATCCCGAGGGTGACCGCAAGGCGCTGCGCATCATGGAGCAGTCCGCCCGTTTCGGGCGCCCCATCGTTACTTTCATCGACACGCCGGGCGCCTATCCGGGCATCGGCGCCGAAGAGCGGGGCCAAGGCGAGGCCATCGCCCGCAACCTGCGCGAAATGGCCTCTCTGCGGGTGCCCATCCTGGTGTTCGTGACGGGGGAGGGCGGCTCGGGCGGCGCCCTGGCCATCGGCGTGGGCGACCGCGTCTACATGCTGGAGAACGCCATCTACAGCGTCATCAGTCCCGAGGGTTGCGCGGCCATCCTCTGGCGCGACCGCGCCAAGGCGCCCGACGCCGCACGGGCCATGAAAATCACGGCCTCGGATGCCATGCGTCTTGGCGCCATCGACGCCATTTTGCCGGAGCCCGTCGGGGGCGCACACCGCGATTACGATTCCATTGCCCGGACCATCACCGAGCGTATCCGGACCGATCTCGCGGAGATGGATAAACTCGGCGCCGAGGAGCTCGTGGACCGGCGTCTGGCGAAATTCCTGGCCATAGGCATCTTCGACGAAGCAGAAACGGACGACTGATCAAGAAACCTGAGGTCGCCCCCTAACTTGACATCATGTGCAATATCCTTTATCCTTTTTTACGCCAACCTCTTCAAGTATCCTTCCCCGTGCGGGTGTCGATCCGGCGCCTTGGGGGAGGCTCCAACCCATGGTTTGCCCGTTCCCCAAGGAATCGGTGGCGTGTGTCTATGGCCACGCGCGCGGCGTCTAGCAGCCTAACTCGATCTCACCGTGTTTCTTTTGCGGAGGTTGACGAGTGCTGAAGTCCGAACTTCTGGAGATCCTGGCCTGCCCGGCCTGCAAGGGTCCGTTGCGTCCCCTGCCGGACCACAGTGCGCTGGACTGCCTTGCCTGCAAGCTGCGCTTCAGGGTCGAGGACGATATCCCGATCATGCTCTTGGACGAGGCTCAGCCCCTGCCCGAGAACAAGGAGTCCTGACGCCATGCCGATACCCATGAAGGTTCCGTATACCCGGCCGGTGTTCCATTTCCTGTTGGGGGTCGCCGCTCTCGCAACCCTGGGCCTGCCCGTGCCGGTCGAGGCCGCGCCGGTGGTCGGATCGCCCGTGGTCACGGTTGCCGACGCCAGCGACGCCGCGACGGTGTTGGTCTTCACCTTCCCGTTGGAGGGCGCCCCGGTCGATGGGGAACTGCTTTCGGCGGGGGACCTGCAGTGGACCCGCCCGCAGCCCATGGCCCCCGGTCCCGACGGCGACCTGGTACCGGCGCCGCGCCGGCACCATGCCGTCGTCGCCGTACCCACGCGCGAGACCGTCGGCTGGGAAATCGCGGGGTACACCTGGCTGGTGGAGCCCCGTACGCCGGCTTCGCCCCGGTCGGCCGTCAGCGTCTCACCGCCCCAGATCTTCCGGGACGTGCCGCTGGTCACCGTGGCCGTGGCGCCCGAGGTGGGTGACGGCATACTCGGTTCGGTGACGGTGGTCCTGCGCCATGCGCCGCAGACACGCTACGCGCGGGCCCTGTCGGCCGCGGCCGGCAAGTCGATGCCGGACGTCCTCGGCGCCCGCGCGATCGCCAACACGCACCTCTTCTCGCGACTCGCGACCGGCCTGTCCGACCTGCGCCGGCAGGACAAGGCCGACGACCGCCAGCCGACGCATCCCTTCCTGCTCACCAACCACTGGCTGGAGCTGGAGATCGAGCAGACCGGTGCCCATCGTCTCACGGGTCTGGACTTCACCTTCGCCGGTATTCCCCATGCCCAGGTCCACTCCGAAAAGCTGCGCCTCTACCGCGCCTGGGCGACGGCCCTGCCCGACGAGCCCGAGCAGGAGCCCGCCACCTGGCAGGACGACTATGCGGGTCTGACCGAAGTCGCGATCGACGTTCGGGACGCCAATGGGACCTGGGACGACGGCGACGAGGTGCGCTTCTACGCCGTCGGGCCCGACGACTGGTCCGACCGCTTCGTCGAGGGCGCCTCGCCCATCGCCTGGCAGGAGCATCCCTACAGCAACCGCACGGTGTACTGGCTGACCTGGGAGGACCACTCGACCGCC
>JAUUZX010000255.1 GCA_030592025.1 bacterium
CGGGCATCCCGACTGCGGCGACCGAGGCGGTGGTGACCCTCGACGCGGAGGACCTGTACCGTTACCCGTTCCTCTATCTCTCGGGCCACGGGCGCATCGCCCTGAGCAACGTCGAGGTGGCCGAGCTGCGTCGCTACCTGGACGGCGGCGGTTTCCTCTACGCCGACGACAACTACGGTCTGGATGCGTCCTTCCGGGCCCTGGTCGCCCGGCTCTATCCGGAGGAGGAACTGACGCCCCTGGCGGCGGCCCATCCGGTGTTCTCGAGCTACTACGAGTTGCCGGGCGTGCCGAAGATCCACCGGCACGATGGGGAACCCGCCCGCGCCTTCGGCGTAACGAGGGGTGGCCGGCTGGTCGTGCTGTACACGTGGTCCGCGGACATCGGCGACGGCCTGGAGGACCCGGATGTGCACGGCGACCCCCCGGAAGTGCGGGAGGCTGCCGCGCGCATGGCTGTGAACATCCTGATGTACGCCCTGACCCGACCCTGACAAGGACGACAACCCCATGAGCGCTTCGCCCGCCACCGAACTGACCCGCCAGCTGGATCGCCTCCGCGACCGGTCGCGCCGGCGTCTGCTCGGTGCGGGCCTCCTGGTGACGTGGGTGATCGGTGGTGCGGGGTTGCTGGCGGCGATCTGGACCGTGGGCGCCCCGGTCTGGCCGGTGGCCTGGTGCCTGTGGGGGCTGAGCGCCGTGCTGGCCGTGATCCTGACGATCCTTATCCGCAAGACCCTCATCCGACCCCTGGCCGCCCTGCGCACCCGCAGCGACCTGGCCCGGGCCGTCGAGGCCCGGGGGGACCACGCGAACCTACTCGTGGCCGCGGAGGAATCCCTGCGCCGTCCGGAGCGCTGGCCGAGTGATGGCCCCGTGGCCGCCGTGCTCGTGGCGCGCCTCCGGGAGCGGGCCCGGGCGATCCTGGACGGGGTCACGCCGGCTCTCATCGCGCCTGTGCCCCATGGGCGCCGCTGGGCCGTGGCGGCGGGGGCCGTGGTCCTCGTGGCGGCGGCGCTGCTGCTGGTCGCGCCCCAGGACATGGTTCGTGGCGCCGGTCGTCTGGCCCGGCCCTGGCTGGGCCCGCCGCCTCCGCCGACGGTGGGCATCTTCACCCTGCCGGGGGAAGCGTTCGCCGTGGTCGGTGACACCGTCATGGTCGCGGCCCTCGACGTGGCGGCGTTCGCGGATGAGCCCACGGTCTGCGAGGTGCGCCTCGGCACGGGGCCGTGGCAGCCGGTGATCGCCCGACGGGACAGGGCCGCGGAGACGGGCCTGGGCCGCCGCGGGCAGGCCACCCTGCCGGACGTGCGCGAGGACTTCGCCTGGCGTTTCCGGCGCGGGGATCTGGTGGCGCCCGAGCGACGGCTGGTGGTGCGGGACCACCCCCTGCTGACGTCCCTGTCGATCCGCATCGTGCCCCCGGCCTACACGGGTCTGGCGACCCGGGAATTGCCCCACTTGCCGGCGCGCCTGGAGGTGCCGGCGGGCAGCGTCGTGACCCTTGCCGGGCGGACGAACCACCCGGTGGAGACGGCCCGTCTCATCGATGCCGCGGGTGACACCCTGGACCTGGCCGTGGAGGGCGATCACCTCACCGTCACGTTGCCCGTGCCCGGGAGCCGGGCCTTCGCCATTGTCCTGGACGATCCCTGGGGGCTGACCAACGCGGCGCCCCTGCACTACGAACTCATGGCGGCCCTCGACCAGGCACCGTCGGTGTCCCTCACGCGCCGGGACAACGACGGCCTGCTGCCCCTGGACGGTGCGCTGACCCTCCAACTCGACGGGGACGACGACTACGGGATCGGCAGTCTGGATGTGGCGTGGCGTTCGGCGTCCCGTTCGGCGTTCCGATCGGGGCGCGGCGATCGGGTGACGGCCTGGCGGTCGGTCCGTCTGCCGGCTGAAGGTGGCCGGGGTGAGACGCCCCCGGCGTCCGGCGGTGTCCTGGGTTGGTCGGCGGAACCCGCCGACGGGGACGACCCGCCCCTGCAGCGACGCCTGAACCTGGAGCTGGCGACCAGGGGCCTGGACCTCGTGCCGGGTGATGTGCTCGAGCTGTCCGCGGTGGCCCGGGACCGTCGCCGGCCGCCGCCGGCGGGGGTGACCCGCTCGCGGGTGCTGCGTCTGCTCGTGCCGTCGTCCGGCGAGGTGTTGGCGCGGCAGGCGGAGACGACGTCTGAGAAGCAGGGCGAGCTCGCCGAGATGCAGAATCGGGAGCGGGAGTTGGCGGCGGACCTGGACCGGCTGTCCCGGGAACTCCTGAAACGTCCCATCCCGGACTGGAGCCGCCAACAGGAGATGGAGGAGGCGATCCGTCGCCAGCAGCGCCTGCGTGAGGAACTGGACCGGGTGGCCCAGGAGCTGAACAGGGAACTGGACCAGCTCGCCCGTAGCAACCTGACGTCGCCGCGGCAACTGGAGCGCGCGCAGGAGCTGGCTTCCCTGCTCGAGATGCCCATGAGCGAGGAGCTCACCGACCTCATGTCGCGCCTGGACGAGGGGGGCGAACGGCTCGCGCCGGACCAGGTGGCCCGGGCCCTGCGGGAGGTTGCCGATCGGCAGAAGGACTTGGCGCGGCGCATGGAAGCGGCCCGCGCGACCCTCGACCGCATCGCCCGGGAGCAGGACATGGAAGGCATGACCGCCCTGCTCGAGCAGCTCATGCGGGATCAGCAGGAACTGGCGGACCGGAGCCGTGACCTGGCCGAGGCCGGGCGGGACGAGAGCGAGGGTCCGCAGGACGGAGAACATCCCGACGACGGCCCGCCCTCGGAATCCGGTGAGCAGCCGGACACGAGCGATCAAGCCGATGGAGGCGAGAGTGCGGAGGAATCAGGGGATGAAACCGGAGCGCCGTCTCCCGAAGAACTGGCCCGTCGGCAGGAAGCCCTGAGAGAGGAGCTGGAGCAGCTGCGCGACGAGCTGGCCCGGACTGTCGAGGAGATGAACAGCAAGGCTGCGGAGGGCGGCGAGTCGTCGAGCGAAGAGCAACAGCGCCAGGAGATGCAGGAGGCCCTCGAACGTCTCCAGGAACAGCTCGACAGCGGGGACATGGAGAAGGCGGCCCAGCAGTTGGCGCAGATGGACCCGGAGGAGGCGGCCAAGTTGCAGCAGCAGGCCGTCAACGATCTGGGCGCCCTCTACCACGTGCTGCTGCAGACCCAGCAGGCCATGCAGATGAGCATGGAGATGAACCATGCCGTTTCCCTGCGGCAACTGGCGGCGGACCTGCTGGGGGTGTCCGAGCGCCAGGAGACCATCGCCGACGCCGTGCCCGCGACGCTGCGTGACGTGCGGTCCCGTGAATTGACCCGGGGCCAGCACCGCCTGCAGCGCGCCACCGTGCGGTTGCGGTCGGAGTTGGCTGGGCTCATGGACGAGGCCCCGACGCGCATCATCAAGCAGTTGGAGAAGCTGGACGGCGTCATCGAGGAGATGGGGAGGGCGGTCGTCGCCCTCGAGGAGAACCGGGCCCCGGCGGCGCGGCGGCACACCCGCGCCGGTCTGACCCTGACCAACCGCGCGATCATCGGCCTGCTGACCGAGGCCCAGGCTTCGTCGGGCTCGGGCCAGGGCGGCCAGTCCCAGCCCAGCGCGGCGGAAAAGCTGCAGGAGCTGGCCCGCCAGCAGGCCGGCCTCAACGGCGCGACCGAGGAGCTGCGGCGCATGCTCGCCGACCGTGGACTGAGCCAGGAGACCCGCGCCGGCATGGAGCGGCTGGGTCGGGATCAGGCGGCGCTGGCCAGGCAACTGGGCGAAGTGTCCGAGATGGAAGCGGATGGGCCTGGTGCGGACGCCCCCGCGGGCGAACGGATCCTTGGCGATCTGGAGCATCTGGCCCGGGACATGGAGAGCATCGCCGGTGATCTGGACTCGGGTCTGGTGAGCGAGGAGACGATCTCCCGCCAGGTGCGCATCCTGGGGCGCATGCTCGACGCGAGGAATTCGGTCCGCCAACGGGACTACTCGACCCGGCGCGAGAGCCTGACCGCCACGGAGTTGTACGCCGATCCCGAGGCGGGGGCCGGGACCGCCGGTGACGAGGACGGCGCGCCCTCCCGCATGCGCTACCAGCCCCTGGACCGGGCGCCCCTGGAGTACCGGGATCTGGTGCGACGGTACTTCGCCACCGTGGATTCCCTGCGTCGGTCGGCGCCCCCGGCCGGGAGGGAGTTGCCATGATCCGCCGTGCCGCGCTCATCCTCGCCCTGCTGGGCACGCTCACGGTGCCGGCCCATGGCCAGAAGAAGCCCGACCAGCGGGTGCAGCCCGACGCGCAGGGTCGGCTGCCCGTCCCCCAGGTGCTCCTGCCC
>JAUUZX010000141.1 GCA_030592025.1 bacterium
AAGCGCGCCCAGGACGACGGCGGCCTCATCAACCTGACCATCCCCATCAAGTTGCCCCGCACCCTCGAACGGATCATCGGGCGGGGCGAGAAGACCAACATCCGGATCAGTGGTCGTGAGCGCATCTCCATCACCGGCGAGAGTTCCGTCACCAAACCGTTCCTGGGGGACGAGCGGGTCCAGAGCCAGTCCCTGTTCCCGTCCCTGGACATGGAGCAGGAGCTGCAGGTCAGCCTCTCGGGAACCATCGGCGAGAAGATCATCCTCGAGGTCGATCACAACAGCGCGGTCATCGGTCCGGACGCCACCAAGATCAGCCTCCGCTACGAGGGCGACGAGGACGACATCATCCAGTCGATCCAGACCGGTGACGTCGGCCTGACCCTGCCCGGCGGCACCCTGCTCGGCTACAGCTCCAGCAAGAAGGGCCTGTTCGGCATCAAGGTGGAGGGCCAGGTGGGGCCCGCGGATTTCACCGTGGTCGCCACGAAGCAGAAGGCCGAGTCCTCGAGCCAGAGCTTCAACGCCAAGGGCGGCCAGGTCACGAGGCACGAGATCCTGTCCAGCGCCTACTACCGCAACCGCTTCTTCCGGCTCACCAGCGACGTCGAACCGAACCGCATCCCCATGAGCGCCATCGACCTGAACTCGATCCGGGTCTACAAGCTGCTTCCCGGTGGTGAGATCCAGCCCGGCGAGGTGCGCAACATCGCCGTCTACGCCGACACCCTCGGCGACTGGACCGGCGTCGATCTGAACGGGGAGGTGGCCTACGCCAGCAGCCGCTGGCGCTCGGTAGAACTGAACCTGGACGAGACCAGCCCCTTCTACGCCCTGATGGCGGATGCCGAGAATTTTCTCTGGGGCGTGGATCTGGGCAACGATCAGGGGGACGACGCGATCCTGGCGGTCACCTTCACCTGGAACGGTGGGGCCTTCCGCGTGGGCGACGACCCGGGCCAGGCCGCGTCGGGCACGGTGATCATCAACGGCCAGGTGGCCGAGGACCTGTGGTACCGCATGAAGCTGTTGAAGGCGCCCATCGCGGAGCCGAACCCCGTCGCCCACGGGCTCATGATCCGCCAGATCTACCCCCTGGGCGGGGCCGGCATCGACCCGGGCAGCTTCAACCTGCGCATCGAGGCCCTCGACGTGAGGACGGACACGCCCCAGTACAATGAGCAGGGCATCGCCTATCTGCAGATCTTCGGCCTCGACGAGGGCGACGACTACGGCGTGGGCGTGCGGGACGAGCGTCCGGATCTGCGCCGCGGCCGCCTGTTCGACCTGGACCGGGGTCTGCTCATCTTTCCCGAGAACTTCGCGACGCCCTTCGCCGCGGACGAAGCCTCCTATGTCGCCAACGCGAGCGGCACGGGTTTCGTCTGGGACCCGGAGAGCTTCCTCGCCACCCGCGACGCCTCGCTGCTCTATACGCAGGGAACCCTGGCGACGGACATCCCCAAGTACGGCTACTTCCGCGTCGTGGCCGAGCACGCTTCGGCCAGCAACACGATTTCCCTGGGGTCCAGCAACATCGAGGAAGGGTCCGAGGTGGTGAAGGTCGACGGCAAGACCCTCACCAGGGGCGATGACTACGACATCGACTACACCTTCGGCGAGATCAACCTCAAGGAGGGGAACTTCACCCTCACGTCGGAGAGCCAGATCTCCGTGACCTTCTCCTTCGCCCCCTTCGTGGGGGGCGGTCGCACCAATCTGCTGGGCGGCAACTTCGGCTACGAGTTGGGCCGCCAGAGCCGGCTCTCGACGACCTGGCTCTACCAGACCGAGGCCATCGTCGGCGACAAGGCCAAGCTGGGCGAGGAGCCGAGCAAGAATCTCGTGGGCAACGTCAACCTGCAGCACACGGCGAGGCCGAAATTCCTGACGACCATCGCCAACGCCATCAGCCGCCTGAACACAGAGCGTGAGAGCTCGTTGCAGATCCAGGGCGAGATCGCCATCAACCTGCCCAACCCCAACACCACGGGGCAGGTCTACCTCGAGGACTTCGAGGGGGTCGACGCTTCGGATCTGGTGTCCCTCGTGCGCACGGCGTGGTCCCTGCCCAGCTACCCGATCCAGGACACGGACGGCGTGCTGCAGCCGGACACGACCTACACCCCGACCAACCGCGTCAAGACCATCCGCTGGCACCGGCCCAAGGACCGTGTGCCCCGCTGGCACCTTAATCCGGACCTGGTGAACCAGGAACGGGAAGAGTCCCAGGCCGTCATGGAACTGTACATGCAGGACAAGACGGACAACATGTGGGGGCCGGAGAACTGGGGTGGCATCATGCGCGGCATGAGCGCCTCGGGTCTCGACCTCACCAAGGCGCAGTTCCTGGAGGTGTGGGTCAACGACGGCGCCGTCGACCGGGATCAGCGCTCGGGCCGCCTCCACCTGGACTTCGGCCTCGTCAGCGAGGACGGCTACTGGCCCGGCGGCGAGGTCGGCACGGAACAGAACGAGGACGCGAATCGGGACGGGGTTTTCACCCAGGTGGACTCGGACCAGACCACGGACGAGGACACGGGCCTGGGGGACATCACCGACGTCAGGGACTACAGCCCCGAGCTGGAAGAAGCGACGGACACCTATCCCTACATCACCAGCACGAAGAAGAACCTCCGCTGGGACCGGGAGGACGCCAACAACAACGGCTTCTTCGACCTGAAGAACGAGTACTTCACGGCGGTCATCGATCTCCGGGACACCGAAACCCTGGTGGACGTGGTCGAGGACTACGACGGTGTCCAGGAGCTGGTCAACAACGGCCACGCCTGGCGCAAGTACCGCATTCCCCTGAGCGACGTGCTGCCCGTCTCGAACGGCTTCGCTCCTGAGCTCACCCGGGTCAAGCAGTTCCGCCTGTGGTTCGAGGACGACGACCGGACCAACCCGACGGTGCGTCTCCAGCTTTCGGAACTGCGTTTCCTGGGCAGCCGCTGGGAGCGCAACGGCGTGCGCCGCGTGGCCGACGAGACGATCCTCGGCCCCGGCGACCTGGAACCGGGCGAGGGATTCTTCCTGGGCGAGGTGAACAACAAGGAGAACCCTGACTACGAACCGCCGTACCGGGTGCATGAGGAACTGAACATCCCCGAGAAGGAGCAGGCCCTGGTCATCGACTACTCGAACCTGGCCCAGGGCCACATGGTCATGGCCTCGCGACAGGTGTCGGCCCAGGGGGACGACTACACGGGTTACGAGCAGATCGGCTGGTTCTGGAACAACACCAGCCACGAGACGGCGGACATCGACCTCTTCTTCCGCGTGGGCGCGGACACCCTCAACTACTACGAGGTCAATTACAAGTTCGCCGACAGCGTCCACAAGACGGGCTGGAAGAGCATGATCCTGGACATCGCCGAGCTCTCCAACGTGAAGAACGGCGACCTCGAGGAGGATGGCACCCGCACCGGCACGGTGAACGACGCACGCTCGGGCCACGTCTACAAGGTGCGGGTGGTGGGCCGGCCCGACTTGCGGACGGTCAAACGCTACTACTTCGTGGTCGCCAACAACGACCTGTCCTATCCGGCCACCGGCCAACTCTACCTCAACGACGTGCGGCTGCTGGGGGTGAAGCGCGAGCCGGGCATGGCCGAGCGCGGGGGGATCCGTCTGAACATGGCGGACGTCATCAAGGTCGATTTCGACTGGTCGCACCAGGACCAGGAATACCACGGCCTCAACTCGCGCAAGGGCACGGGCATCGACAGTGAGAGCTGGAACCTGTCGACGAACTTCAACGTCCAGGACTTCGTGCCCCTGTTCGGTTTCCGGATCCCGGTGGGGTTGAACCGTCGCCAGTCCATCAAGCGGCCCAAGTACGAGCTGAACAGCGATATCGAGATCGTGGACGGCAACGTGCGCAACGAACTGTCGACCATCGAGTCGCGGGAGTCGTTCTCCCTGCGCCTCAGCCATCCCGGGTCCAAGAACGCCATCCTGCGCTACGCCGTGGACCCCTGGTCCTTCAACCTGAATGGTTCCCATGCTTCGAAGCAGGACCCCCTGGCCCTGTCCTTCAACAAGAGCCTGCAGGGGGGGGTGAAGTACGACCTGCGCATCCCGGGGCGGCACCGGCTCAGCGGGGTCCCCATCCTGAAATCGATCCCCCTGGTCAGAACCGTGCAGTACCTGCCGACCCACGTGAGCGGCACAGCCGGCTTCACCAGTTCCTACCGGGAAAACACGACCATCACCAGCAGCGGCGACCGGATACAGCGCGCCCCGTCCCGCACGCGGCCCATGAACATGGACGCCAGCATCGACTACAAGCCCCTGCAGGTCGTGGACATCAGCGCCTCGGGCAAGTCCGAACGGGACATGCTGCGGCCCCACGATCTGGCGGGTGTGAACATCGGCCAGGAGAACCGTCGCAGCTATTCCACGCGCCTGATCCTCAAGCCGCCCCTGGCCAAGACGCTGCCCAGGTCGAGTTTCTTCGCGCCGGCGCGGGCGGCGGCCCGGGGCGTCGCGGAGCTGCGCCCCAGCATCAAGTTCACGGGGGCCTACGGGGACAACCACGGTCCGGATGTGCGCCAGGGCGACGACCCTCCCCATGTGCGTTCCGTCGGCAACAACGGCTCCTGGGAATTCCGCTTCAGCCTGCCCGTGGGCGAAGTTACCAAGAAGTTCTTCCCGAAAAAGAGGCTCTCGTCACAGCAGCGCCAGCGCATGCTCCAGGAGCAGGAGGCCCTCGAGGCCCGCCTCAGTCGGCGGGGCAAGAAGCCCGAGGGGGCAGCCAGCGTCGAACTCACACCCCAGGAGACGGCGGGTCTAACCCCCGAGGAGATCGTCGAGCTCAGGGAGCGGCGCCTGCTGGAGGCGGCCCAGGCCCGGGAGGAGCAGGAGGCTGCCGACGAGCGGGGTCGGAAACCGCTGACCGCCGACGAGGCGGGTTTCCCCAACCCGCTGAATGTCGTCATGGAGTCCCTGCGCAACATGACGCCGGTGAAGTTCACCGTCACGGACAAGCGCACGTCCAACTACAACCGCTACCGGGGGGACGTGCCATTCTGGTACAAGACGGGCCTGTTCAGCGCCCTCGACCGCCCGGACAGCCTGTACGCCGCGGCCTCGACGGCCATCAACAAGTCGTTGAGTATCGCCGTCACGACCAAGATGCACCGCAACGTGTCGGTCGATCTGAAGTTCAACCAGGGTAGTGGCGAGAAGGACAACCGGAACTCGATCACCGAGAATTTCAAGCAGGACTGGCCCGACGCGCGGATCTCCCTGTCGGGGATGGAGCGCTGGGGCATCCTCGGGGGCAACGTCAACCGGGACGAGTCGTGGTTCACGACCTCGAGCTTGAGCTTCGCCTACAAGAAATCCCGCTTCGCCAACGGCTCGACCGCCGACTATTACACGCCGACGACCCAGACGAGCTTCAGCCCGCGCTGGTCGGCCACCCTGCAGAGCGGCATGAGCATCTCGACCAGCGTGAACATCGGGAAGGACCGGCAGGTGCACGTGGGGTCGGCCCAGGAGAGCAGCAGCCTCAGCGTGTCGGCCCAGGTCCGGCATCAGTTCCGGGCGCAGGGTTTCCTGGCGCGCATGGGG
>JAUUZX010000501.1 GCA_030592025.1 bacterium
CTCTGTGGCTGGTCTTTCTGGCCTTGGCGCTGTGGCCGCTTTTTACCCAGGCAACGATCGACGTCGACCAAAACGGCTACATCGGGCGCGTTGAGGTCGCGGCTTTCGGCGAGTGTCTCGCGGGACCGGAAGAGCCCCCTCCCACCCAGCAGTGCCTCGATGTCTTTGACCTGGACGCCGACGGTGACGTGGACATGGTGGACTTCATCACATTTATGGAGCTGTTCGGGCACACTCCGGTGCCACTGGTGGACGGCCTCGGAAACTCCGTCACCGTGACGTCGACCGAACCGTACAGCCCGAGGCGAACCTGCGGCGAGTGCCACGAGCACGAGGCAGACGAGGTCGCCAACGGCGAGTGGTTTCAGCAAGGTCGAGCCGACGTCGCCGGCAACGTCGACATGCGGGATGACTACTTCGGCGACGGCCGGCACTGGATCAAGAGCTCGGGGCGGTACGGGAAGTGGGGTCAGAGCTTCCAGTATCTCCTGGCGGCCAAGAGCAACACCGGGCCGTCGCAGATCGACCTGACGACCTTCGCGTGGGTGCGCGACTGCAGCGGGTGCCACTCGGGCGGCGGCCCCGGTGAGTACGACCGCAACGACGAGCTGATCTTCGACCAGACCACGGGCGAGCTGGGCTACGAGGCGATCGGGCAGACGGCGGCCGACGTAGCCCTCGACGGCGACTACAGCGTGCAGGACCGCGCCACCGGGACCGTGAGCCTCGCACCGTGGCACGTCACGGGCGTCTCCGAGCCCGACTGCCTCCTGTGTCACCGGGACAACCGGCCGACGGTGGACGGCGCGGACATGGTTCGGGCGTGGCGAAGCAGCACTCTGGCGGCGGGCGCGAACCTGGTTGACAGCCAGGGCCGGCCGGTCCCGGCCTTCATGGCCGCGTCGACCGCCGGGCAGGGATGGTTCTCCCAGATCGGCAAGTCCGGCTCGCCGCACGGCGCCTCGCAGGAAGGTCCGCTCGGGCCGGCGGACGGGGCCCTGCTCGACAGCTGGGCCTCGGACCGGGCGAAGCAGTCGGACCCGAAAATTCTCCAGATCGACTACTCGGTCGGCGTCGCCGATGGCAGCCTGATCGTGGGCGCCGCCGACGAGGTCTACCTGAACCCGGACTCCCTCGTGCTGAGGCCGACCGACGCGGCGTGCGTGAGCTGCCACCCGCTGGCGGTCGTGACCGGGACGGTCTGGCACGACGATCGCGACGTGATGTACCGCAAGTTCAACAATCTCGAGGACGCGGACCCGACCAACGACATCCCGCCCATGCGCAGCACGGCGTGCACCGAGTGCCACCCAGCAGGGCTCGACCACAACCAGGCCAAGGGCAACAGCTTCCAGCTCCAGTACCGGGATGAACTGGACTACGTGGGCTTTCGCACCTGCCGGGACTGCCACCTGACTCGCCTGCCGGACGGCCAGCCGAACCCGGACAAGCACCCGGAGGCGCCTGATGTGCCGGGCGTCACGGTGGTTCACATCAGCGGCCAGATGATGGAGACCTTTTCCTGCCAGGCGTGCCACATCCCCTATGCCCTGACCGCCGGCCTGACGTTCAGGGACATCACCATGCCGGGCAGCATCGGATGGACCTCCCAGTACTACTCCGCCGACCCCCTGAACCCGGCCGACCCGGACACGAGCAGTTGGTATCCGGCCCTGCGCTGGAAGGAGGACAGCGACGGAGAGATGAGGGTGATCCCTGGGAGTGTGTGGATCAACATCTACTTCGGCGACTGGGACCAGAGCGGAACGCCTGGCGACCTCGGCGACGACATCATTGCACCACTCTTCACCTGGCGCGTCGCCCAGGTCGTCGGCGACTCGCCTTTGCCCGTCGTCACCGACGACGACGGCGACGGACGCCTGGAGATCAACCGTCCCGAGGAGATCCTGGCATATTTCGCCGTACTCACGGGCGCCGATGCCAACGGGGTGCAGGTCGCAGCCATCCCGGTCCTTGTCCGCGGCCACAGGGTCTGGTACGAGGACGCGGCCGCGCCGGACGGAGTCAGCTCCTTCGTGCACGAGGGCACGGGTATCCCGATCACCTCCTATCCCTACATCTGGGGCCTCGATCACAACGTCCTGGCCAAGGAGGAGTCGTGGGGCGCCCACCCGGACGACCCCTACATGGGCTGCATCGACTGTCACCAGGAGAGCAGCAGCGAGTCGCCGGTTTTTGACCGGCTGATCCTCATCGACCCGGACGACCCGGTCGAGGGGGCCCTGTACGAGAAGGTCCGCGATCAGCTCGGCCTGAGCCCGCCCTGGAAGACCGGCCGATGAAGGGCGTAGAGACGGTGCGGCGAGAGGCGATTCGCCGGGCACGGAGGCTCCCGGACGGCTGGGGTGCGGTGGCACGCTGCGTGGCATTGACGCTGGCAGCGGTCGTCGCCGGGCCGGTATGGGCCACCGACGTGAGGGTCGTCGTCGAGGCGCAGGGCTTCGAGTCGTCGGCCATCACCGTGGGCGCCGCGTGCGAGGTCGGCTACCGGGTGACGGC
>JAUUZX010000139.1 GCA_030592025.1 bacterium
GAAGTGGGCGTCGGCCACGAAGAGGACCCTGTGTTGCCTGGAGTCTGACATGCCGGTAATGTGACCGAAAGCCCGAGGGCTGGCAACCGGAATTACGCTAGTGCGGAAGGAGCGGAAGAGATGTCCGTCTGGGAAGAGGCCAAGAAGAATCTCGTGGAGTGGTACGAGGTGACCGCGGACAAGACCTCCGAGATGGCCAAGGTCACGTCGCGACGCTACGACAAGTACGGGCTGAGCCGGGACATCGAACGGCAGTTCAGCGAACTGGGCAGTGTCGTCTATGTGGGGCTGGAGGCGGGGCGCGAGGATATCCTGGCGTCGGAGGAAGTACGGATCCTCGTGGAGCGCGTGAAGGAACTCGAGACGGATCTGCGCCGCAAGGAGTCCGAGATCGACGAGATCAAGCGGGAGCACGCCGAGCGCAAGGCTGCGGCAGCCGCGGCGGGTGGGGCGTCCGGCCCCGATGTCTCGGTCGACCCGTCGTCGCCGGAGGGCCCCGAGCCGACGGATCCGGTCCCCGACGAGCCCGTCGATGCCGATGCCGAGGAGATCGTGGCGGAGGCCGCCGGGGATGCCGACGAATTGGATCCGAAATTAGGGGCTTGACAGCCATCACCTTGCCCGGGTAAACTGGTTTTTGAATCCCTGCCATGTTCGACGGTCTGCCAACCGTCGGGCAGCAGCGTACCCCTTCACCGAACCCTGCTCGCCGCTGGACGGTGAAATTGTGACGCTGCACGAACGACATCGACGTCCGCACGCCCGTGCCATGGCTTTGCCCGCGAAGAGCCACGGCCTGATGGTTTGCGGTTTTCTTTTGATGCTGTTGCTGCTGGCAGCAGCGGTCGTTCGCGCCGCCGAGCCCCCGGTTTCCCCGTTCATCGCCGTCAGCAAGACCGCCCGTCCGGCCGTCGTGAGTATTCGCACGACCCGCATCGCCGGCGTCGGCGGCATGGGCACCGCCCCCCTGCAGGAGCTCTACCGCCAGTTCTTCCCGGACGCCGAAGGTGAGGGCGGCCGCTTCGAGATGCCCTCCACCGGTTCGGGGTTCGTGGTGGACGCCACGGGCGAGATCCTCACCAACCACCACGTCATCGCCGAGGCCGACGAGATCTTCGTGCGCTTCGGTGGCGAGCGGCGGGAGTACCGGGCGGAGCTCGTGGGTACCGACCCCAACACCGACCTGGCCCTGCTGCGGATCGATCCCCGGGGGCGGAAGCTGCCCGTGCTCGAGTTCGCCGACTCGGATGCGGTCGAGGTGGGCGCCTGGGCCGTGGCCGTGGGCAACCCCTTCGGGAACCTCGAGAGCACCCTCACGGTGGGGGTTGTCAGCGCCAAGGGGCGGGGCGATCTGCTCATCGGGGGGCTGACCCCGCGCTACCAGGACTTCATCCAGACCGACGCTTCCATCAACTTCGGCAACAGCGGTGGCCCCCTCATGGACGTCCAGGGGCTGGTCATCGGCGTGAATACCGCCATCAACAAGGAGGGCCAGGGGATCGGCTTCGCCGTGCCGAGCGACCTGGTCGTCAGGATCTGGGACCAACTGCGGCGGAACGGTCGCGTGGTCCGGGGCTATCTGGGCGTGCGTACGGAGGACCTCGTCAGCATCGTGGGCGAGGAGACCGGCGACGAGCCCGTCGAGGGGGCCCGCGTGGTGAGCATCGTACCCGGTGGGCCGGCGGCGGCGGCGGGGCTGCTGGCCGACGACATGGTCGTCGCCTACGACGGACGGCCCGTGGCGTCGCGTCGGGAACTCCTGTTCCTGGTGGCCGGGTCCGAGCCCGGCCGGGAAGTGAAGATGGTGATCGAGCGGGATGGCGACCGGCATGAGTTGGCGGTCGTCCCCGTTGAATGGATAGAAGATGAGCCCGCGGCCGGTGACGCCCGTCGGAACGCATGGCTCGGCATGGAGGTCGCTTCCCTGGCGACGCCCGACCCCAAGGTCGCGCGTCTGCGGGAAGTGTTGGGTGTCACCGCGACCACGGGCGTCATGGTGGTGGCGGTCAAAGAGGAATCGCCCGCGGCGGATGCCGGTATCCGTCCCGGGGATGTGCTGGTCTCGATAGGGGACCACGAATTGGCGGACCTGGCGGCCTGGGAACAGGCCCGCGCGCTGCTGCTGCAGCGCCGGGATCCGTTGCCGGTCCTCGTTCGCACGGGTAAGACCGAACGCTACGTCACGGTCATGCCCCGGGCGGCGGGACTGGAGAACTGACGGGAGACGTCGCCCCGGGGCGACGACCACCCGCACCGCCGGCCCGAGCCGGCAAGCGTCGTCACGAGGACGGCGTTCACCCCCACGGAGGCGAGGAGGACCATCGTGGCCGCGACTCGACGCATCCTGCCTGCGATGCATGAAAAAGGCCTGGAAGTCTATTTCCGGGATATCAACCGCTACGATCTCCTGAAGCGCGAGGAGGAGGTGGAGCTCGCCCGTCGCGTCCATGCGGGGGACGAGGACGCCTTGGCCTGCATGGTGCGGGCGAACCTGCGCTTCGTGGTGTCCGTGGCCAAGCGCTACACCAACCAGGGACTCATGCTCTCGGATCTCATCAACGAGGGCAACCTGGGGCTGCTCAAGGCGGCTCACCGCTTCGACGAGAAGCGGGGTTTCCGTTTCATATCCTACGCGGTGTGGTGGATCCGGCAGTCGATCATGCAGGCGTTGCTGGACAAGTCGCGCACGATCCGCCTGCCCCAGAACCAGACGGCTCTCCTCATCAAGATCGGGCGCACGCGTTCGGCCCTGCAGAACGAGGGGACTCCGAGCCCCAGTCCGCACCAGATCGCGGAGCGTCTTGACCTGGACGAGGCCGATGTGGTCCACGCGCTGCGTTCGGACCGCACCGAGTTGGGTCTGGACGACACGGGC
Organism: bacterium; assembly: GCA_030592025.1. The sequence continues at coordinate 2,876 of JAUUZX010000139.1, forward strand.
GCCGGGAGCACCGACCGCCCGTTGAGCGAAGTGATCGAGGACGGGGCCCAGGCGGCGCCGGACCAGGCGGTGCTGGAGCGGGGCCTGCGCGAGGATGTGCGGCACTGCCTGTCGGTCCTGAATGAGCGGGAGCGGCAGGTGATCATCCAGTACTTCGGCCTGAGCTTCGAGGAAGCCCAGACCTTGCAGGTGATCGGTGAGCGCCTTGGATTGACGCGGGAGCGCATCCGCCAGATCAAGGAGAAGGCCCTTTTGCGGCTCCGTAACTCGAAAAACCGCAATATGTTGTACGATTACTATTGATGTTTTCCATCATGGATTTGGATCCACGGAGCCGGCCTGGGGCCGGCTCTGTACGTGGGGGCCATGGGGTGGGCCCGCGAATTGCACGGGGCGCGGACGTCACCGAGGGCGACGGTTGACATTGGCCGTGGCGCCCCTATGTTTGCGCGATGCTTGGCGCGTCACCGGAGGAGCATTCCGGACGTGGCCGCGTTCGTCGCCAACCCCGGGATCCCCATGAGACTGAAGTCCCGCTACACGTTCCTGTACCTCCCCGATGACCAGGGCGGCAGCCGGCTGTTCCATTTGCCGCGCTGGGCGCTGCTGGCCATGGCCGGGACCGTCCTGCTGCTGGTGCTGGGCACCGCCCTCTACGGGGTGGACGTGCGCTATGGCGGCGCGTGGCGACCCGGTGGGTCGCGCCTGGCCCATGTGAATGGGCAGCTGCGCGGGACCATTCATCACCTGGAGGGGCGGGTCAACGAGGTGCGGGTGGAACTGGCGGCCGTGCGCGCCGTGCAGATCGAGGTGGCGTCGGCGGTGAATCTGCCGCTGCCCGGCGCCGAGACCTACGAAGCCGGTGTGGGGGGGCGTCAGGATCTCCTGGCCCGTCCGGCGGAGGTGCCGGGCGTGGAACCTGGTTCCGTGAGTCTGGCCGAGGTGGATCGGGAGTTGGCGCTCATGCTGCGCCGGGCCCGTATCCAGCAGCAGGGTTACGCGGCCATGCTCGACACCCTGGATGACCGGGGTGAAGTCCGGAATCACATCCCTTCCATCCGGCCCGTCGACATGGGCTGGTTGAGTTCGCGTTTCGGCTTCCGGGGGGATCCGTTCACCGGCAAGCAGACCTTCCACCGCGGCCTCGATTTCTCGGTACCGGTGGGCTCGGCGGTGCGCGTCACGGGGGACGGTCGGGTGGCCGCCGTCCAGACCCAGCGCGGATTCGGTCGCGTGATCAAGGTCGATCACGGGAACGGTGTGATCACGGTCTACGCCCACCTGGACCGGGCCCTCGTGGCCAAGGGCGACGTGGTGACCCGGGGCCAGATCATCGCCCGCTCGGGGAATTCAGGGCGGTCCTCGGCGCCCCATCTGCACTACGAGATCCGCGTGGCCGGACGGCCGGTGAACCCCGCATCCTACATTCTGGATTCCTACGCCAGGAACTGATCCGCACCCTCGCCACTTTCCTCGCGCAGCCACGCCGATGGGCGTTGGCGGCGGGACCCGGGTATGGTAGTTTGCAGGCAAGGTGCGACCGGGCGGTGTGACCGGTCGCCAAGGTGGTTTGCGCCGTGGAGAAGAGCGCCACGGTCGTGTCCAATGACGGGACGAAAACCATGAAACGACGGTCTCCATGAACAGAATCGGCCTGAAGATCAGTTGCCTCCTGGCCGCGGTCCTGATCTGGGTGCAGGTGGCGGCGACCTCCGTGGTGGAGCAGACGGCCGACCTGCCCCTCCAACTGTCGGGACTGGCCACCGACCTGACCGTGGCGGGCAGCGATATTCCCCGCAAGGTGCCGGTGCGTCTGCGGGGGGCGAAGTTGAGCCTGCTGACCCACACCTATTTCAATCGTTACGTGGGGGAGGTGCGGCTGAGTCTCGCCGACAGGGAGGCGGGGCCGGCGTTCTCCTATCAGTTGACCGAAGCGGACGTGATCAGCGATCTCGAGGTCGTGCGCATGGTGGCCGACACGCGGGTGCGTCTGCGCATCGACGAGGCCTGGACGCGGCGGTTGCCCGTGGTCCTGCGACTGCGGGGGGAGTGGCCCGAGGGCGTTGGCCTGCTCGACACGCCGTGGGTGGATCCGGATTCGGTGACGGTCACGGGGCCGTCCCGTTTCTTCACGGGGCTGGAGGCGGTCCGCACCGAGGGCATCGATCGCCAACGCCAGGATCAGACCGCCGCCCTGGATCTCGATCTGGTGCCGCCCCACGAGCACTTGCGCATGGCGCCGGAACGGGTCGTGGCCCATCTTGGTCTGGCTCCCCTCGAGGAGCGGACCCTGGCCAACGTTCCGGTCATCCCGCTGGTCGACGCGGGTTGGCCGGAGGTGGGCATCTCCCCGCCGGTCGCGGACATGATGGTGCGGGGCGTCGCCGACTCGGTGCGCGCCCTGACGGTATCCCGTGTAGCGGTGACGGTGGCGGTGGGGAACCGGTCCGAGGGCATCTACGTCCTGCCGGGCCGGGCGGAGCACCCGTCCTGGCTCACGGTGCTGGGCCTGGCGCCGCACGAGTTCCGGGTCATCGTCGGCAACCCGCCGCTGGAGGGCAGCGGTGCCGTGGCGGATACGGCAGGGGCCATCCATGAATGATTCCGCCCGCGGACGCGGACCTCGACGGGCGACGATCGCCGCCGGGTTGCTGGTCATCTTCCTGGCGCTGGGTGCGCTGGTGTGGCCCGGTCGGCAGGAGCGGACCGGC
>JAUUZX010000479.1 GCA_030592025.1 bacterium
ACATCGCGCCGGCTGAAAAACGTTTATCTGTCAATCGCATCCGGCATGAACAAGCGAGAGCCCCCGACCACACGGCCGAGGGCTCACATAACGAATCACTCGTAGGCGTTCCTACTTTTTGTTCGCCTTCACCCACGTCTTCTCGAACTCCTCCACCGTATCGGCGAAGAGGTCCATCGCTGCCTGGATCGGCGCCGGGGTCTCCAGGTTCACGCCGGCGTCGCGCAGGATGTCCAGCGGCGGGGCGTTGGAGCCGGCCTTGAGCATGCCGTCGATGAACTGCTTGGCAGCCTTGTCGCCGTGTTGCTCGATACCCTCGGCCAGGGCGATGCCGCTGGTGAGGCCGGTGGCGTAGGTGTAGACGTAGAAGTTGTAGTAGAAGTGGGGGATGAACATCCACTCGCACTCGTCGTTCTCGCCCAGGGCGAAGTCGGGACCGTAGTACAGCTCCACGAGTTCCTTGTACTTGGTGTTGAGCCACTCCGCGGTCAACGGATTGCCGGCCTCGGCGTGCTGGTGGAACTGCAGCTCGAAGTCGGCGAACAGGGTCTGCCGGACGATGGTCAGGCGGATGCTCTCCAGCCGCTGGTTCAGCAGCAGGAGCTTCATCTCGGTGTCCTTCTCGTACTTCTCGAGCAGGTAGTTGGTGAGCAGGGCCTCGTTGCAGGTGGAGGCGATCTCCGCCAGGAACGTGGTGTAGCCGCGGTACTGACGCGGCTGGGCGTGGCTCGAGTACCAGCTGTGCATGGCGTGGCCGTACTCGTGGGCCGTGGTGAAGACGGCGTCCATGGTGTTGTCGAAGTTCTGCAGCACGAAGGGGTGGATCTCGTTGGCCAGGACACCGTTGCTGTAGGCGCCCGAGCGCTTGTCCTCGTTGGGATAGACGTCGGTCCAGCCGCTCTCGGGATCCATGCCGATCTTGGCCTGATTCACGTACTCCTTGCCCAGGGGCTCGAGGCCGCGGGCGATGAGGTCCACGCCCTCGCCGTAGGTCATGGGCTTCTCCACGTCCTCGAGCAGCGGATTGTAGAGGTTGGCGAAGTCCAGCGGGCCGTCGAGGCCGAGGACCTTCTTGCGCAGGCTCACGTACTTGTGGAGCGTCCGGGGCAGGTTCTCGCGAACGGTCTCGATGAGGTTCGTGTAGGTTGCCTCGGTGATGTTGTCGCCATCGAGGGAAGCGTGCAGACAGTTGTCGTAGCCGCGGGCTTCCTTGGTGGTGATGTGGTTCTTGACCACGCCGTCGAGCAGCACGGCGAAGGTGTTTTCGTAGGCGCGCAGGGTGCCGAAGAAGCCCTCGGCGGCCTGCTTGCGCACGGCGTAGGTGGAGGCGGCGCGCAGGGTGCCGAAGTTGTTCAGGGTCAGCGGCCGGGGCAGGCCGTCGGTGCCGATGATCTCGGGGAACTCGATGTCCACGCCCAGGAGCGCCTCATGGGTGTTGTTGGGGGTGCCGCGCATGCGGCCGGTGGTGGCCATGAGTTTCTCACCGTCGGCGTCGAGGGTGTGCTCGGCCTGGCGCCACATTTCCTCGAACGAGTATTTCCACAGGGCAAGTTCCTCATCCTCGGCCATCCAGGCCTCGAGGGTCTCGCGGGGAATGGTCAACAGCTCGGGCTGCATCCAGCTGGAAGCCTGGCTGAACTTGGGACCCAGCTGACCGACGCGCCCCTGGCGGGTGCGGGCCTCGTTGTCGCCCTGGTTGATGTCGAAGCGCATCTGGGCGTAGACCATGAGGCGGTAGAAACGATTCAGCATGTTGTAGACCGCGTCTTGCGCCGCTTTCAGGGTCGCCGGGGACTCACCGAGACGTCCCTGGTATTCCAGGAGAGTCGGGATGTCCGCGTCGAAAGCGGTCAACTCCGCTTCCCAGGCCTCGAGCGTGGGGAAGATGTGCTCCCATTGCCACTGGTACTCGGTGGGGATGTCGGAGCGGGGAGCGGCGGCGTTCGGCGTGTAGGCGTTGCTGGTCATGGCCAGCAGCAGGCTGCCGATCACCAGCGCGAGCAGGAGCGGCCTGGTGTGAGCGCGCGGGTTCATTGGGGACCTCCAGAGGTAGTGACAGGAATGAGCCCGGCCGTTCGGAATATCCGGGGCCGGGCTCGCCGGGGGAAAAAATGGGGCCGATCAGGGGACCGGTCGGCCGAATTTGTCGAAGACCTGCGTGGCATGGCTTTTCGTGGTCGGGGGCAGATCAGGAAGTTCGATGGGCTCCCAGCCGTACTCGTCCGGGTTGATCTCATGGAAATGGAGGACCCGGGCATCGATCCCCACGGCGTAGAGGTTGGTGCCGCTGGACCCCCAGATGTCGAAGAGGATCAGACCGTCCTCGTACAGCTCGTGGAGCGAGTTGTCCGGATCGACGCGGTTGATACGACCATCCTCGGTCACGGCCCAGACCGTGTCCGAGATGTCAGTGTAGATGCCGTAGACGGTGGCACCGATGGCAGGGCTGACGCGTTCGAGCCAGGTCAACACGTCGCCCTCAAGCGACATGAGCTGAAAAAGGCGTCCACCATCGGTGGCCAGGAAGTTGCCCGAGATCCGTTCCGTGCTCGTGGCACAGGTCACCCAGTCCAGACCGCCGGTCACGCGGCGAAGTTGCCAGGCGGTATCCGGATCCTCCATC